>NZ_JAIUJZ010000216.1:0-18232 GCF_020176775.1 Saccharopolyspora sp. 6M | reverse complement strand
AAGGGGGGGGCCCGGGCCCCGCCCCCCCCCCCCCCCCCACCCCCCGGTCTTTCCACCCTTTAAATTTCGGGGCGGGGGGGGCCCCCCCCCCCCGCCCCCCCCCCCGCGGGGCGGGGGGGCGGGCGGGTGGCTCACTTGACCTCGAGGAGCTCGACGTCGAAGTGCAGCGTGGAGTTCGGCGGGATGATCGGCGGGACGCCGCGCTCGCCGTAGGCCTGGGCGGGCGGGATCGTCAGGGTGCGGGTGCCGCCGACGCGCATGCCGACGACGCCGCTGTCCCAGCCCTCGATGACCTGGCCGGAACCCAGCACGAAGGTCAGGCCCTCGCCACGGTCGTGCGACGAGTCGAACTTCGAGCCGTCGCTGAGCGTGCCCGTGTAGTGCAGGGTCACGACGTGGCCGGGCTGGGCCTCGGTTCCCTCGCCGACATTGGTGTCCTCGACCTTGAGATCGCTCACAGCATCCTCCTCCGTTGTGGACCGTTCAGTCTGCCTCGGCGCGTGGTCCCGAGACCGCGCGGGGCTCGGGCGGAAAACCGCCGCCCGTTTCCCTTCGCGGCAAAGCGGATCTCCTTTCCGCGTGGCCGCGGACCCGGTCGCCCGAGACTCGGGTGAGGGTGGACCGGGTCGGAGGGAGCACGATGAGCCGGTACGCGCGCCTGGCGTTCACCGCGGCGGTGCGCGCCATGCAGGTCGAGCAGGGCAGCCGTCCCGCGCACCGCGCCGAACTGGGCGCCGGTGTGGGGCTCGAACCGGATCCGCTGGGGGAGCGGGAGCGCGCGTTCATCGCCGCCCGCGACGGCTGCTACCTGGCTTCGGTGGGGGAGACCGGGTGGCCGTACGTGCAGTTCCGCGGTGGCCCGCCCGGCTTCGTGCACGTCCTCGACGACCGCACCCTCGGCTACGCGGACGTGCGCGGGAACCGGCAGTACATCACCGGTGGGAACCTGCGCGGCGATCCGCGGGTCGCGCTGTTCTTCATGGACTACGCGACGCGGACCCGGTTGAAGCTGTTCGGGCGGGCCTCGGTGCGCGGGCTCGACGAGGATCCGCGGCTCACCGCGCGGCTGGGCGCGCCGCGCGCCGGCGGCCGGGTCGAGCGGCTGGTGCTGATCGACGTCGAGGCGCACGACTGGAACTGCCCGAAGCACATCCCGCACCGCTACTCCGAGGCGGACCTGGCCCGCACGCACGCCCGCCTCGACGCGCTGGAAGCGGAGAACGCGGCCCTCCGCGCCCGCCTCACCGCCCGCGGCGAACCGCCTCCGAGGTGAGTGATCGGAACGGGTGCGCGGGCCGCTCACTCCGCGAGGTAGGCCCGGCGGAGCGGTTCGAGGTCGAGCTTGTGCATGGTGAGCATCTGCCGCATCACGCGATCGGCGCGGGCCGGGTCGGGGTCGTGCAGCATGTCGGTGAGCTCGCGGGGCGCGATCTGCCAGGACAGGCCGTACCGGTCCTTCACCCAGCCGCACGGTCCCTGCTCACCACCGGCGGTGAGCCGCGTCGTCATCCGGTCCACCTCGTCCTGCGAGGTGCAGTCGACGTGCAACGAGATGGCCTCGCTGAAGGTGAACTCGGGGCCGCCGTTGAGGCCGAGGAACTCCTGCCCGGCGAGCTCGAACGTCACGGTGAGCACGGTGCCCGCCGCACCGGGCCCGGCCTCGCCGTGGCGCAGGACCTCGGTGATCCGGGAGTCCGGGAAGATCGAGGTGTAGAACCGCGCGGCCTCTTCGGCCTGCCCGTCGAACCACAGGCACGTGGTGATCTTCTGCATGGCGTCCTCCAGCCGTCGGCTTGCATCCGACGGGGACGACGCTCCTCGGCCTGAGTGCCGCGCGCACCTCGGCGCCCGCTTTCCGGTCTCGCCCGGTAGATCCGCTCGTGCTCCGGCGGGGCCGCCGCGTGAGGAGGCCGAGCCGCTGAACAGCTCGCAAGCACCGCCGCAGCCGTCACCTCGCGAGGCCCGGCGGAACCTCCGCCCCCGAACAGCAGCGGTCAGCAGCAGCGCGAGCCGGGCTGGACGTCCCCGCGGTCCACGTGCCGCCGCCAGAACTCCCGCTCGCCCAGCGGCGGTGTGCCGGGGTGGTGCGCGCGGTGGTGCTCCAGGTAGCGCTCGTAGGCGGTTTCGCCGACGATGCCCCGGGCGATCTGCCAGGCCTCGCGGGCGGAGCGTCCCAGCCGGGACAGCCCCCCCCCCGCGGCGGCGGACCGGGGGCTCACGTCCCCGCGCCCACTTCCTGCCGGTCCTCCGGCTCCCGCCGTTCCCGCATGATCCGCCGCTCCTCGGCGGTGGGGACCAGCCCGGACGGCGCCCACAGCGCCGACTCGGTGTGCGGGGTCTCGGTGTCGGGCAGCGGTGCGGTGCTGCGCAGCGCCTTGATCCACACCCGGATCGCGTCGGCGAGCACCACCAGGATGAGCACGGCGAACAGCACGCTGAGCACGCCGCACACCGTGGAGTTGGTGACGACCTGCCGCATCTCGTCGACGGTGGCCGCCGAGCCCTTGCTGGTCTCCCCGGCGTCGATCGCGGCCTGGTAGGCACTGCGCTGCGCGAAGAAGCCGAGCTTCGGGTCCGCGGAGAACACCTTCTGCCAGCTGGCGGTCAGCGTCACCACGGCGTCCCAGGCCAGCGGCACGATCGTCACCCACGCGTACTTCGCCCGACCCGACTTGATCAGCACGGTGGTCGCGACGGCGAGGGCGACGGCCGCCAGCAGCTGGTTGGCGATGCCGAACAGCGGGAACAACTGGTTGATGCCGCCCAGCGGGTCGTTCACCCCGGTCCACAGGAAGTAGCCCCAGCCGCCGACGATGGCCGCGCTGGAGATCCAGATGCCGGGCTTCCAAGTGACGTCGCCGAAGCGCTTCCACACGTTGCCGACGGTGTCCTGGAGCATGAACCGCCCCACCCGGGTGCCCGCGTCGACGGTGGTGAGGATGAACAGCGCCTCGAACATGACCGCGAAGTGGTACCAGAACGCCCGCATCGCGTCCCCGCCGAGGACCTGCGAGAACACCTCGGAGAGGCCGAGGGCGAGGGTCGGGGCGCCGCCGCTGCGGCCCACCAGCGTCTCCTCGTCCACGGCGGCGGCCGCGGCGGCGAGCTGCTCGGGGCTGATGGAGAACCCGACCCCGGCGACCGCGTCGGACGCGGACTGCAGGGTGTCGCCGAGCGCCGCGCTGGGCATGTTCATCGCGTAGTACATGCCCGGGTCGATGATGCAGGCCGCGGCCAGCGCCATGATCGCCACGAACGACTCGGTGAGCATCCCGCCGTAGCCGATGACCCGGACCTGGGATTCCTTCTCGATCAGCTTCGGCGTGGTGCCGGAGGACACCAGCGCGTGGAACCCGGACAGCGCACCGCACGCGATCTGGATGAACACGAACGGGAACAGGGTGCCCGCGAACACCGGCCCCTGGCCGTTGAACGCGAACTCGGTGATCGCCTCGGTCTTCATCACCGGCATCGCGATGAGGATCGACACGGCCAGCATCACGATGACGCCGACCTTCATGAACGTGCTCAGGTAGTCCCGTGGCGCCAGCAGTATCCACACCGGCAGCACCGAGGCGATGAAGCCGTACACGACGAGCGCCAGCACCACTTCGTTGCCGGAGAGCGTGAACGTTCCGGCGAGCGCGGAGTCGGCGACCCAGCTGCCGCCGATGATGCTCAGCAGCAGCAGCGCGATCCCGATGATCGAGGTCTCGATGATCCGCCCCGGCCGCAGGAACCGCAAATAGATGCCCATGAACAGGGCGATCGGGATGGTCATGCCGATGGAGAACGTGCCCCACGGCGAGCCCTTCAGCGCACCGACCACGACCAGCGCCAGCACCGCCAGCAGGATGATCATGATGGCGAGCACGGCGATGAGCGCGGCGATGCCGCCCACCGGCCCGATCTCCTCCCGCGCCATCTGCCCGAGGCTGCGCCCGTCGCGGCGGGTGGAGAAGAACAGCACCACCATGTCCTGCACGGCGCCCGCGAACACGACGCCGACGATGATCCAGATGGTGCCGGGCAGGTAGCCCATCTGCGCGGCCAGCACCGGCCCCACCAGCGGTCCGGCGCCCGCGATCGCCGCGAAGTGGTGCCCGAACAGCACCCTGCGGTCGGTGGGCTGGAAGTCGGCCGCGTTGTTCAGCCGCTCCGCCGGGGTGGCGCGGGTGTCGTCGGTCCGCAGCACCCGGTAGGCGATGAACCGCGCGTAGAACCGGTACCCGATCGCGTAGGAGGCCAGCGCGGCGAACACCAGCCAGGCCGCGGAGATCTCCTCGCCGCGGCTGAGCGCGATGACGCCCCAGGCGATGGCCCCCACCACTGCCACCAGCGTCCACACGAGGACCTGCCGGGGACTCCACTTCCGTCGTGGTGACGCCTCGTCCGTCGGCGTCGTTGTCGTCGTGTTCGCCACCGTCCCCGGTCTCCGTTTCCGCGATCAAGCAGTTGTGCACGCAACATGCCTCGTTGATCGCACCGATCTGCAAAGCAGTCGCAAGGATCTGCCTGCGGTGTCCCCCATGTCCAGTGCAAGACCGGGAAGTAACCAGGATGTAAGGGGCGGCCGCCGGCACCGGCCGCCCCCGCGCGGCTCAGCCGTGCCGGGCCACCACGCCGGCGAGCAGGTCGAGCCGTTCCAACGTCGCGTCCCGCGGCTTCGTCGGCAGGTAGAACAGGACGCGGTCCACCCCGGCCGCCGCGTACTCCTCCAGCGGTGCGTCCTTCGGCGCGGCGTACAGCGACACCGGCACCCGCCACCCGGCGCGCTCGCGCACCTTCTCGACCAGTTCGCCCAGGTTCTCGGTGCCCGCCCGGGGCAGCCAGCCGCCGCCGTACTCGGCGACGCGGGCGAAGGAGCGCTCGCTCTCACCGCCGATGTAGATCGGCGGGTGCGGGCTCTGCACCGGCTTCGGCCACGAGTACACCGGGTCGAAGTCGACGTGCTCCCCGTGGAACTCGGCGAGCTCGTTGGTCCAGATCTCGCGCATCGCCCGGATCCGCTCGTCCATCAGCGCGCCGCGCCTGCCCGGATCCGTGCCGTGGTTGCGCATCTCGTCGCGGTTCCAGCCCGCGCCGATGCCGAACACCACCCGCCCACCCGAGACGAGGTCCAGGCTGGCGACCTCCTTCGCCGTGGTGATCGGGTCGCGCTGCACCATCAGCGCGATCCCGGTGCCCAGCACCAGCTTCTCCGTCACGGCCGCGGCCGCGGTGAGGCTCACGAACGGGTCCAGGGTGCGGTAGTAGATGCGGGGCAGGTCGCCTCCGCCCGGGTAGGGCGTCTCGCGGCTCGCGGGGATGTGGGTGTGCTCGGCGAGGAACATCGCGTCGAACCCGCGTTCCTCCAGAGCACGACCCAGTTCCGCGGGCCCGATGCCTTCGTCGGTGTTGAACGTCGAGATGCCGAACTTCATGTCGGTTCAGGCGGCCGGGAGGCCGCCTATCCTCCCATCGCATGCCGAACGCGGAACAGATCCCGTGTCGCCGCCGACGGTAGTCGAACGCGCACCCGGCGGCATCGGCTGCCAAACGGGCGAGTGAGCGCGGCGTTGATCGGCTGACCAGCGGTTACACCATCAGGACGATCTTGGATGTGTCGATTCCCACTCGTCGCCGCGTCCGGCTGGAGCCAGGTCGCGACCACCTCCGTCCGCTGTGGACCGAACCGTCGGCCGGATGCGGCGAACCCCGACGCGGCGGTGGCCCCGCAGGCCGCGCGGCCGGCGCGGACCGGCCTCCGCTGGTCCTGCGCGGTACCGGGACCGGCCGTCGCGTCCGAGGCCGACGATCACTCCGCGAGGCCGTTCGTGGCGGACGGTAAGCTGCGCCTCTCCGCCGGTCGGAGCCAACGGTGGAAATCCGGTCCGCGTCGGCTGCCAACCGCGAAGGGGGTCTCGGGCGTCGTGCAGAGATGTGACGGTTTCGATCGCATTGCCCGTGACCGCCTGGCCGGGCGACGGGCTGGCGGCCATGGATGAACTGACGACCAAACTCACCGAGCTCTACCAGGACAACTACCGGCAACTGCTGCGCATAGCCGTGCTGCTCGTCGATGATCGCGCCTCCGCGGAGGACATCGTGCAGGACGCCTACGTGCGGGTGTTCGACTCCAGGGCGCGGCTGCGCGATCCGGAGAAGGCGCTGGCGTTCCTGCGGCAGGCGGTGCTCAACCGGGCCCGGTCGGTGCTGCGGCGCCGGATGGTCGCCAAGCGGTACCAACCTCGGATCGCCACCGAGGACTCGCGTCCGGACGACACCGGGCGCGGACTGGACCGGGCGGTGCTCGCCGACGCGCTCACCCAGCTGCCGCGCAGGCAGCGGGAAGCGGTGGTGCTGCGCTACTACGCCGACTTCAGCGAAGCGCGCACCGCGCAGCTGATGGGCGTGAGCCAGGGTGCGGTGAAGTCGTACTGCTCGCGGGGAGTGGCACGGCTGTCGGATCTGCTGCGGGAGCGGGTGTGAGGGATCCAAACGACACGCAGGACGTCGACGAGCTGCGCAGCGCGCTGCACGCCATCGTCGACGACGTCGAGCCGCGCGGGGACACCCTGCCCAGGCTGCTGGCCGCCCGGCAGCGCCGGTCCCGCAGGCCCTCGCGGCGCCCGCTGATCGCCGCGGGCGGGATCGCGGTCGCCGCGAGCGCCGCGTTCCTGGTGGTCCTCGCGGTCGTGCCCACCGGCCCGCGGGCGCCGGAACCGGTCAGCATCGCCCCGAACAGCTACGTCGCCGCGCCCGCCACGTCGCTCGCCTCGTTCGACGTGCTCACCGGGAAGCGCAACGACGTGCTCGCCGACCTGCCCGCGCCGGTGCGCGGATCGCTGGCCGCCGACGGGAACCGCGTGTACGCGACCGTCCCGGCCGACGGCGGCAGCGACATCGTCGTGCTCGGCCCGGACCGCATCGTGCGCCCGGTGGCGCACCGCACCGGCAGCGGCACCGCACTGGCAGCGGGCGACGGGCTGTTCGCCTACTCCGACGACGACGAGATCGTCGTCGACGGAGCCGGTCCGGCGCGCCGGATACCCGTTCCGGCCGGGCAGCAGGTGCACGACCTGGCGGTCGGCGGTGGTGGGCGGCTCGCGGTGCTCACCTCCGACTCCGCGATCCACGTGGTGGCACCCGGCGCCGGCGAACTGGGGGCGCCGGTGCCGCAGCCCGCCGGGACCTGCGGGCCGCGCGCGCTCGCCTGGGCCGAGCGGGACCTCGCGGTGCTCGCCGCCACCGACTGCGGCGGTGCGGAGCGGCTGCGGATCGCCACGCTCGACGCGGACAGCGGCCGGGCGATCGGCGGCGGTGTTCCGTTCGGCACCGGGGGCGACGTCCCCGCCGAGCAGGTGCAGCTGTCGGTGGACCGCGTCGGCCGGTACCTCGTGTCCGCCGGCGACGGCAGGCAGTGGCTCATCGACGGCACCGACGTGCGCCCGGTCGCACCGGCCTGCTCGGACGACGGGTGCGCCACCGCTCCCGCCACCTTCTGGGGTTGAACCGCCGCACCCGTCGTGCTCGGCCGGTGCGGCGGAACCGCCGGCTGCTCCCGCCGCGGAGAGGACGTCCTCCGCGCGAGGGAGCAGCCGAGGACGCCCGGGCGGCCCGCGCGTGGATTCGCTCATCGGCGGGCGGAACAGGTGGCCGCTACGCCGGGGCGCGCAGGCGGAGGCCCCGTTCGGCGAGGGCGCGCAGCGCGACGTCGTCCGGATCCGACCGGCCCTCGGCCCACGCGGCCTGCACCGCCCGCAGCCGCCCGCCGGTCTGCTGCACCGCCGCCGCGGCGTCCGCGAACTCCGGCGAGCTCGGCATCCCCGGCTCCGCGCCCGAGTCGGCGATGCCGCCGGAACCGGGCGTGTTCAGCAGCTCCCGCAGGTTCCGCGCCGGGGTCGCCGACCCCAGGTCCACCACCGCGACCGACACGACCGCCGTGCGGCCCGCCGTCTCCCCGTCGAAGACCTGCCGGGACAGCCCCTCGCACGGGTGCCGCTGGAACCAGGCCCGCACGTCCCCGAACGCGGCCTCGGTGCAGTCCCCGCCCTGCTCGGCGCTGGTCCGGGTGAACGCGACGCCGTCCACCCGCTGCGCCGCGACCTCCCGAGCCCCCTCCGAACCACCGGCCAGCAGCAGCGCGGACACCGCACCGGCCAGCACCACCGCCACCGCGCCCAGCACCAGCAGCTTCGCGCGGCGCGGCACCGCGGCGAGCCGCTCCCGCAGGCCGTCCGGGCGCGCGGGCGGGCCGGGCGCCGGCTCGTCCGCCACCTTCGGGATGAGCAGCGTGCTCGCCACGGCGAGGTCGGGCGCCACCGAATCCGGGAAGCCCTCCTCGGTCAGCTCCGCCACCGAGATCCGGCGCGTGCGCTCGTCGAGGACGCCCAGCACCTTCCGAGCAGCCTCCACCCCGCACGCCCGCTCGTAGGTGGCGAGCTCGCGGGCCGCCGCGAGCATGCTCGTCGTGGACGGGTACAGCACCCGCACCCCGCGGTGCAGATCGCTCGTCGGCTGGATGATCCGCTCCGCGTAGGGACCGACGGCGATGATCGCGGCCACCGGCAGCGGTTCCGCGCCCCGGGACTGCAGCGCGCGGGCCAGCGCGGCGGCCGACTCCAGCGCGTCCAGCGCGGGGTTCATCGCCGAGTCCTGGCGCAGCAGCGGCCAGCCGTCCACCGTCCACGGCGTCTGCACCGGGGCCTCCAGCGAGAGCACCGACCCCGGCAGGTCCACGCCGACGACCACCACGATGCCGCGGGGCAGCACCAGCACCGCGTCCAGCGCCCGCGGCGCCCCCGGCGGCCGCACGCCGCACACCGCGACCCCGCCGTACACGCCGCTGCCCGGCCCCCAGGCCGTCACGGCCGCCCGGATGTCCGCGCCGATCTCGGTCGGCTCCTCGCCGAGCCGCACCACTCGCATGCTCGTCTCCCGTCCCCGAAGCTCGGGCCGGCCTGCCGCCGCCGGGCCCGGGTCGGCATTCTCGCCTACTCCGCGTACTCCCCCGTTCGAGTGGTATCGGCCACTCGTCCGCACCTGCTCCGTTGCGCCGTTCGGGGCGCCCGCTGCGTCGCGCGGGTGCGCCCGGAACTGCGACGACCCCGCGCCGGGTGGGCCGGGGAGCTCCGGCGAACCGTAGTCGAACCGCGCGACCCGTACGGGGAGTTCACCCACTTCATGTGGCGGTCGCGGTCGAGGCCCGTGCAGAATGACGCCGATCACCCGTGATCGGATCGCCGCAGGACGAGGTCGTAGGGGAAGACGTCCCTCGTCGAACAGCGGAGGTCAGCAGTGAGCACCCGTGGCAGCACAAGTGGCGTGATCTACGTCCACTCGTCGCCGTCTGCGGTCTGTCCGCACATCGAGTGGGCCGTTGCCGGCGCACTCGGCACGCGGGCGGAACTCCGCTGGACGGCGCAACCCGCGGCGCCTGGGCAGTTGCGCGCCGAACTCACCTGGACCGGCGAACCCGGTACCGGATCCAAGCTCGTCACCGCGCTGCGCGCGTGGCCGATGCTGCGCTTCGAGATCACCGAGGACCCCAGCCCGGGGATCGACGGGCAGCGCTTCTGCCACGTGCCCGGGCTCGGCCTGTGGAACGCGCGCACCAGCGCCAACGGCGACATCGTCGTCAGCGAGGACCAGTTGCGCACGCTCGCCGCCAACAGCCGCGGCTCCGAATCGTTCACCCACCGCGTCGACCAGCTGCTCGGCGCCGCCTGGGACGCGGAGCTGGAGCTGTTCCGCCACGCGGGCGACGGCGCACCGGTCAGCTGGCTGCACCGGGTGGGCTGACCGAGGTCCGGTCCGCGCCCGGTGCGGTCGCGGGACGTGCGGCTGTGGGAAGCTGATCGGCGTGCAGTCGTATTCTCCGGCCGGTCGTTCGCAGCACTCCTGGTGGAAGTGGGGGGTGCCGATCGCCGCGCTCGTGCTGATCGCGGCGGGCGTCGGCGGGGTCGCGGCGCAGCAGTACTACCCCGACTCGGTGCTCGCGGGCATCGACCCGGGCGTGCCGGGGCAGCCGGAGAGCTCCGAGTACGCCAACATCGAGTTCACCCCGGACGCGGAGGCGCACCCGGACCACGCGGACATCCGCTGGACCCTCCAGATGCACTTCAACGCGATCAACACGCGCCGCTACGAGACCTGGAAGACCACGGTCGTCGCGGCCAAGCAGCAGCAGCTGCCCGAGGACAAGTGGCAGCGCGAGTACGCCACCACGCGCGACGCCGCCATCAAGGTGCACCGGATCGAACCGGGCCCGGACGACTCGGTGCGCGTCCTGATGACCTTCGTCAGCACCCAGGACCCGAAGGACGCCCCCGCCGGGATGCAGTCGGCGTGCCTGCGGTGGCGCGTGGTCTACCCGATGGTCGTGGACGGCGGCGGGTTCCGGCTCGACACCAACAGCCTGCCGGGCAGCGCGCTCGCCGTGCCCTGCTGACGGCAGCCGCACGACGAGGAGCGCCCCGCCCTCCGGTTCGCACCGGGAGGCGGGGCGCTCGCGCGAGCGGCCGGGACATCAGGCCTTGGTGAAGGCCAATGCCACGTTGTGCCCGCCGAAACCGAAGGAGTTGTTCACCGCGGCCGACACCTCGACGTGCCGCGGCTTGTCCGTCACCACGTCCAGCTCCACCTTCGGGTCGAGCTCGTCGAGGTTGCGGGTGGGCGGGATCTGCCCGTGGTAGATCGACAGCAGCGTCACGATGCTCTCGACCGCACCGGCGCCGCCCACGAGGTGCCCGAGCGCGCTCTTCGGCGCGGTCAGCGCGACCCCGTCGCCGAACGCCTTGCGGATCGCCGCCGCCTCGCCCACGTCACCGACCACGGTGGAGGTCGCGTGCGCGTTGACGTGCTCGACGTCGGAGGTGGACAGGCCCGCGGTGCGCACGGCCTGCGTCATCGCGTTGACCTGGCCGACGCCGTCCGGGTGGCTGCCGGTGATGTGGTAGGCGTCGGAGGTGATGCCCACCCCGCCCAGCCGGCCGTAGATCCGCGCTCCGCGCGCCTTGGCGTGCTCGGCGCTCTCCAGGATCACCACGCCGGCGCCTTCGCCGAGGACGAAGCCGTCCCGGCCCGTGTCGAACGGGCGCGAGGCCAGCTCGGGCTCGTCGTTGCGGGTGCTCAGCGTCCGGGCCTGGCAGAACCCGGCCACGGTGATCTGGTGGATGCAGGACTCGGCGCCACCGGCCACGACCACGTCGGCCTGCCCGGAGCGGATCATGTCCCACCCGCGCGCCAGCCCCTCCGCACCGGAGGCGCAGGCGGAGGCGGGGGAGTGCACCCCGGCTCGCGCGCGCAGGTCGATGCCGACGTGCGCCGCGGGCCCGTTGGGCATGAGCATCGGCACGGTCAGCGGCGAGATCTTGCGCAGCCCGTGCTGCTCCAGCAGGTCGTCCTGGTCGAGCAGCGTCACCGGACCGCCGATCCCGGTGCCGAGCGCGACACCGAGCCGATCCGGATCCACCGACTGGTGCTCGTCGGTGGGCATGTCGTAACCGGCGTCGCTCCAGGCCTGGCGGGCCGCGATGATCGCGATCGCCTGGCAGCGGTCCAGCCGGCGCAGCTGCACGCGGGGCAGCACCTCGGCGGGCTCCACGACCAGCGGAGCGCCGATCTTGGCGGGCAGGTCGTACTTGTCGACCCATTCCGCCGTCAGCCTGCGCACCCCGCTGCGACCGGTCAGCAGACCGTCCCAGGTGGACGCGACGTCACCACCGAGTGGTGTCGTCGCGCCCATCCCGGTGATGACGACGTCGGTCGCCGTCATGCGTTCTTGGTGATGTAGTCCACCGCATCACCCACGGTCTTGAGGTTCGCCAGCTCGTCGTCGGGGATCTTGACGCCGAACTTGTCCTCCGCCTGCACGGCGATCTCGACCATCGACAGCGAGTCGATGTCGAGGTCGTCGACGAAGGACTTCTCGACGGTGACCTCGTCGGCGTCCACACCCGCGACCTCTTCGACGATGCCGGCGAGACCCTGCGCGATTTCCTCGTTCGCCACGATGGTTCCTTTCGTTGTTGCGGTGGTCACCGCGGACGTGCCCGCGGCGGTTCCGGTGAGCGCGGACGCGCTCAGGGGCAGATCACGACCTGGCCGGCGTAGGACAATCCCGCCCCGAAACCGACCAGGAGCAGCACATCGCCGCTGGAGAGCTCGCCCGCCGACCGCATGTGGTCGATCGCGAGCGGGATCGACGCGGCCGAGGTGTTGCCCGAGTAGACGATGTCACGCGCGACCACCAGGTCGTCGCGGGCACCCTGGCTCTGCAGCTTCTTGGCGATGCCCTCGACGATCCGCAGGTTCGCCTGGTGCGCGACCAGGGCGTCCACATCGGACAGCTCCAGGCCCGCGAGCTCCACGGCCCGCATCGCCACCGGCGCGATCTGGGTGGTCGCCCAGCGGAAGACCGACTGGCCCTCCTGGTAGATGTACTTGCCGTCGCGCAGGTAGATCGTGTCGACCAGGTCACCCGCGCTGCCCAGCGCGGCCGGGGCGATGCCCGGCTCGTCGGCCGGTCCCACGACCGCCGCACCCGCGCCGTCGGCGAAGATGATGCAGTTCGCCCGGTCCTCCCAGTCGATCCACTCCTGGAACCGCTCCGCGCCGATCACCAGCACCCGGCGGGCCGAACCGGCCAGCACCATGTCCGATGCGGTGTTGAGCGCGTAGCAGAACCCGGCGCAGGCGGCGTTGAGGTCGAACGCGCCGGAGGCCTTGATGCCGATCTTGTCGGCGACCTGCGCGGCCGCGTTGGGGATCCCGCCCGGCATCGTGCAGGTCGCGATGATCACCTGGTCGACGTCGGCCGGAGTCAGGCCCGCGTCGGCGATCGCCTTCGAACCGGCCTCCACGGCCATCGAGACCACGGTCTGGTCCTCGTCGCCGAGGCGGCGGTGCACGATGCCGACGCGCTGCTGGATCCACTCGTCGTTCGTGTCGACGATCTCGGCCAGGTCGTGGTTGGTCACGACCCGGTTGCCCTGGGTGCTACCGAAGCCGAGCAGCTTGGTCGCCGCCGGTCCGGTGGACTTGCGCAGGGTCGGTGTGCTCACGCATCGCTCCCAGAGGTGTTCGCGTCCTGGGCGGTCTCCTCGGAGTCCGCTGCCAGCAGGTCGGCGACCTTGTCGAGGTCTTCGGGCTTCTTCAGCGCCACGGTCTTGGTGCCCTTGAGCTCGCGGCGCACCAGGCCGGTCAGCGCACCGGCGGGCGGGAACTCGACCACCGCCGTCACCCCGCGCTCGGCGAGGGCGGTCATGCAGTGGTCCCAGCGCACCGGCCGGGTGATCTGCGCGACGAGCAGGCGCACGAACTCGTCGCCGGACTCGACGAACGAGCCGTCCGAGTTGGACAGCAGCGGGAACGCCGGGTCCTTCGCCGCCGCCTCCTGCGCCCGCGCGCCGAACGCGTCCTGCGCGGGAGCCATGAAGCGGGTGTGGAACGCCCCGGCCACGGCCAGCGGACGCACCTTCGTGCCCGGCAGCGGCTCCTCGGCCAGCGCCTCCAGCGCGGGCTTGCGGCCCGCCGCGACGATCTGGCCCGCACCGTTGCAGTTCGCCGGGTCCAGGCCCAGCGACTCCAGATGGGAGATCACGGCGTCCCGGTCCCCGCCCATCACCGCGGACATCGCGGTCGGTTCCAGGGCGCACGCCGCCGCCATCTCCCGGCCGCGCACCGCGGCCAGCGCGACCGCGTCGTCCGGGGAGAGCACGCCTGCGATCGCCGCCGCCGCCAGCTCGCCCACCGAATGACCAGCCACCGGGGTCTCCGCGGGCACGTCGAAGCGGGCGCGCAGCTGCTCGGCCGCCAGCAGGGACAGCGCCACCACCAGCGGCTGCGTGACCGCGGTGTCCTTGATCTCGTCCGCGTCGGCGGTGGTGCCCAACCGGACCAGGTCCAGGCCGGCGTGCTCCGACCAGGCCTCGACGCGCTCGCGGGCGCCGTCCGGTTCGAGCCACGGGGAGAGCATGCCGGGGGCCTGGGAGCCCTGTCCGGGAGCGAGGAGCGCGATCACCCTGCTACTACACATGGCCGACCGAGATCGGCGTGATGCCGGTACGGACGAAGTCCGAGGCACAATCTTGTGGAGTGTCTACAAGGACAACGACGATTCGGGCATCACGCACCGTGATTCGTTGTCGCTCGTGCCGGTCCGGTGCCGACACGGGACCGATCACCACAGGCCGCGGGCCCGCGCCAGCCGGCCCACGGACAACGCTACCCGCAGCACCAGGGCGTCCCGCGCGTTCGCCGGGGTGCGGCCGGTCAGCTCGGCGACCCGGCGCAGCCGGTACCGCACCGTGTTCGGGTGCACGTACAGCTGCCGGGCGCAGTTCTCCAGCACCCCGCCCAGCTCCAGGTAGGTGTCCACCGTCTCCAGCAGCGCACCGCCCGCGTCCACCAGCGGCAGCACGATTCCCTCGACCAGCTGGCGCTCCGCCTCCGGATCACCGGCCAGCGCGCGCTCCGGGAGCAGGTCCTCCGCCAGCACCGGGCGCGGCGCCGTCGGCCAGGCCACCACCGCCCGCAGGCCGGACATCGCGTCCGCCGCCGAGCGGTGCGCCTCGGACAGGCTCGCCACCGTCGGGCCGACCACCACGGGGCCGCTGTCGAAGGCCTCCGCCAGCTTGTCCGCCGCCGCCGGCGCGCCGTGGTCGTCGGACGGGCCGCCGAACACCACCACCAAGCGGGTGCCCTGCACGCCGAGCAGCACCGGACGTCCGGCGCGGGCCGCGCTCCGGCGCACCTGGTAGATGATCGTCGGCGGGTCGTCGGAGGGGGCCGTGCCGACCAGCACCGTCGCCTCCGAACCCGGCTCCCAGCCGAGGGCGGCGGCCCGCGACAGCAGCGACTCCTCGGGGTCGCCGCGCACGATGCCGTCCACGACGAGCGCCTCCAGCCGCGCGTCCCACGCACCGCGCGCCTCGGCCGCCGCCGCGTACGAGGTGGCCGCCGCGAACGCGATCTCCCGCGTGTAGCGCAGGATCGACTCGGTGAGCGCGGTGCGCTCCGCCTCCTGCTTGGCGAGCTCCGGCAACCGCTGCTCGAACACGTCGATCGCCGCGCGCACCAGGTCCAGCGTCTGCCGCAGGCTCACCCACCGCGACAGGTCCTTCGGAGCGGCGCGGAACGCCTCCGCCGTCAACCGGATGGCCTCCGTCGGATCCTGCATCCAGGCCACGAAGTTCGACACCCCGGTCTGCGTCACCAGCAGCACGCTCGCCCGCTGATCGGCGGGCAGCCTGCGGAACCACGGCAACCGCTGCTCCATGGCGCCGACGCTCGCCGTCGCCAGGTCACCGGAAGCCCGCTCCAGTGCGCGCAGGGTGGTCGAGGAAATGCGTTCGCCTTGTTCACCTGCGCCTTCGGAATGCATGCCGCCAGAATCGCACGCCCCCGCGACGCCCGGTGCCGGGCACCGCGTGCACCGCGGACCGGGCGACCAGGTAGGCGGGACCGGGGTCCGGCGCGGCGTCGCCCGCTCGCCACGCCCGGTTCGGCCCCCGGAAACCGGCAGCGCAGCGGCATTTCATCCGATCAGGCGTGGCCGGTGCGGCGCACCGCGGGACACGATGGGAGCAGGCGACGCGGCCACCGACGGCCGCCAGGGGAGTGATGGCGATGGCTCTGCCGCTGGTGTGGCTGGGAGACGTGCTGCGGGCGGCGGGGCTCACCGTCGTGGAGACGCCCGGATGGCTGGAACGCACCGCGAACTCGGGCGCGCAGCCCGAACCCGTCGGGGTGCTGGAGCACCACACCGCCACGGTCGCCTCCTACGAGGACCCGGCGCCGAGCCTGCAGCTCGTCGTCGACGGGCGGTCCGACCTGGCCGGGCCGCTGTGCCACGGGCTGATCGGCTTCGACGGCGTGGTGCACTTGATCTCCGCCGGGCGCGCCAACCACGCTGGGAAGGCGCGGGCCTCCGGGCCGGTGCCCGAAGGCGACGGCAACGTGCTCTACGTCGGTTTCGAATGGGACTACCAGGGCGTCGAGCAGGGGCCCAGCCCCGAGCAGTACGCCGCAGCGCTGACCGCGACCAGGGCCGTGCTCGACCACATCGGAGCACCTCCCGAGGCCGCGCGCGGGCACAAGGAGACCAGCGTGACCGGCAAGATCGACCCCGGCCACGTCGACCTGGACCGCTTCCGGGCCGAACTCGCCACGAGTGAACAGGAGAACGCCGACATGACGCCCGAACAGGACGCGATCCTGCGCCGCATCGAGAACGAGCTGCTGGGCCCGCGCGGGCCGGAAGGGCAGATCGCCGGCTGGAACACCGCGCTCGGACCGCGCACCCCGGTGGCGATGCTGGTGGACCTCGTCAACGGGCTGCTCGCCACGCAGACCCCAGCGCCGCAGCAGCAGGCCGCCCCGCAGCAGCAGGCGCCCGCCGTGCCGCAGCAGCAGGCTCCACCGGCTCCCGCGCAGACCGCGGGCGACGTCGAGTCGATCAAGGCCGCGTTCGCCGCGTTGTCACCGGCGCAGGCCGCGCCGCTGCTCGCGGACCTGGTGCGCATCCAGCAGGAGCGCCAGCTCACCCCGGAGCAGCAGGCCGCCGCGGACGCTTAGGCCACCGCTCGGCCGCACATCGCCTGGGTGGGGGCGGAACCGCACGGCTCGTCCTCGCGCGCGGTGGGTGCTTCGCCGGTTCCCGGGGGAGGGAGTCGCCGGAGTTCCCGAGACCGGGGTCTCCGGGAGAAAGCCGCCGCGGTCCTGCTGCCCGAGTTCCCCGCGCCCGGAGCCGAGGGGCGGGCCGTGGGCGGTCGAACTCGGCGGAGGTCAGCGCCGGGGGGCCGCCGCTCGACGATCGGAGCGTTCGGCCCGCATCCGCAATAATCGCTTCACCAGGACCGGCTGCTGGGCCAGCGCCTCCGGCTCGTCCAGCAACCGGTTGAGCCGCTGGTAGTAGCGCGTCGGCGAGAGGCCGAACCGCTCCTGGATGGCGCGGTCCTTGCTGCCCGGGTAGCGCCAGAACTCGCTCTCGAACGCCAGGATCGCCTGATCGACGTCGTTCACCCCGCCACCCCCTTCGCGTCGAGCGCTCGCCGCCCGGCCGATGAGATCCGTTCAACCGGAGATCGCCACTGTACCCCGCGACGCACGTTTGTTCGATCACTTGAGCGACGACTCACCCGTGGTGTGATCCGAGCCACCAGTTGGCGACGGAACAACTCCCGCGGTCGACGATGTTGGCAGGAGTACGAGAAGTCGTGCGCTCCGGGGCTCGGTGAGATTCCGAACCGGCGGTGACAGTCCGCGAACCGGCGCCTCCCGGCCGAACCCGGCCCGGGGAGCCCGGCCGATCCGGTGGAATTCCGGAACCGACGGTGACAGTCCGGATGGGAGGCGGCGCACGGGTACCTGACCGGAACCGGTCGCCGTCCGCGGCACCGGCGCCCGTCGCGTTCCCGACCATCCCCGGCGCCAGGACCGGCTGGGAGGAGTGGGTTGTGCGCGCTGCGGCGGAATGGTTGCTCGGCAATGGGATCACCGTGCTGGGCCAGCAGATCTCCTGGGCAGAGCTGGTGGGGCAGCTGTGCGCGCTCGCCGTGGTCTTCCTGGCGCAGCGCCGCACCTTGGCGACCTGGCCGGTGCAGGTGACGGCGACGGTGCTGCTGTTCGCGGTGTACGCGTCGGCGCAGCTCGGCGGGCTGGCCGTCCGGCAGATCGTGATCCTGCTGATCTCGGTGTACGGCTGGTGGGCGTGGAACCGCCGCAGCGACCCGGTGTACGGGGTGGCGGTGCGCAAGGGGACCGCGCGCGAGCGGCTGGTGCTGCTGGGCGTGCTGGCGGCGGCCACCACCGGGTTCGCGCTGCTGCTGACGGCGCTGGACGCCTCCTGGGCGCCGTGGCCGGACGCCTGGATCTTCGTCGGTACCGCGGTCGCGTTCTGGGCGCAGGGCCGCGGTCTGGTCGAGTTCTGGCTGGTGTGGCTGGCCGTGGACGCGGTCGGGGTGCCGTTGCAGCTGGCGTCCGGGCTGCACTTCAGCGCCGCGATCTACGTGGTGTTCGCCGCGCTGGTGGTGCACGGCTGGTGGAGCTGGAACCGCACCGCCAAGTCGCAGCAGCTGGCCCCGACCCGGGTCTGAACGGCGGGGGGGGCCGGGCCCCCCCCGGGGGGCCCGGGGGCCCCCGCCCGGGGGGGGGGGGGGGGCCCGGGCCCCCCCTGCGCGTTGCCGGAGCCGCTCCGCGGCGGGCTTCCGCGGCGGTTCCGCGATCCGGTTCGGCCGCGGAACCCGGC
>NZ_JAIUJZ010000215.1:0-19186 GCF_020176775.1 Saccharopolyspora sp. 6M | reverse complement strand
GGGGGGCGGCCCCGGGGGGGGGGGCCCGGCCCCCCCCTCGCGCGGCGGGTCGCCGCGCCCCGCCGGCGGGGGGGCCCCCCCCCCCCCCCCCGGGGGGGCCCCCCCCCCGCACCGATGGGTCAGTTCTCGCAGCCGATGCCGTCGCCGTCCCGGTCGAGCTTCGGGCGGTAGCCCGGGTCGCCGCGGTACACGGGTGCCGCGCCGGCCGCGCGGGCCGCGTCGCAGTTCTGGTAGTACACCGACGGTTCCGGGGCGTCGTAGGTCTTCGCGACGTACGGCTCCGGCTCGGGTGCCGGGTCGACGGGGGCCTCGGGGGCGCTGTCCACGGTACGCGGGAGGCGCGCCGGGCTCGGCGGCGCGGGCGCGACCAGCCGCACCACGACCGGCGCCGACAGCCGCACCGCGGTGCCCGCCGCCGGTTCGATGCCGCTGACCACCCAGGTCTCCGGTACCGGCATCGCCGAGGACGCGTCGTCGGACACCGCGGTCACCGCGGTCAGCCCCAGCGCGCGCAGCTCGTCGAGCACCGCCCGGGCGCCGCGACCCTCGACGACCGGCAGCGCCACCTCGGGTTCCGCGACCTCCGCTTCCGCCGGTTCGACCGGCACCGGGGTGGTCGCCACCGGGGAGACCGGAGCCCGCTCGGCCTGCGGCGGCGAAGCGCACGAGGCCGCCAGACCGACGACGAACAGCAGCAGGAAGACGCCACCGGTGATCCACGGCCACTTGCGCTGGTGCGGCCGCGGCCGGGAGGACGCGTTCGGCAGCTGCGGGAACGTCCGCATACCCATGTCCGTTTTCTCTTTTCCGCCCCGGAGGGCGCATCGGGCCCGATGCCGTTCACCAGGCTCGATGGACATGTCGCCGAACACGGACGGTCGTTACCGAATGCACTCCGTCGGCCTAACGGCACCGGCGGACGAGGGACGGGATCGACCGCGCGCCACACCGCCGCACCCGACCGGGCGCGTCGACCGCCGAACGGGCCACGGACGCGGGGGCCCGCGGCACGCCGGAGCGCACCGCGGGCCCTGGTGGCACCGATCAGGCCGATTCCTCGTCCCGGTTCGTGTCCCAGCGGGTGTGGAACGAGCCCTCCACGTCGGTGCGCCGGTAGGTGTGCGCGCCGAAGTAGTCGCGCTGCGCCTGCGTCACCGCGGCGGGCAGCCGCTCCGCCCGCAGCGCGTCGTAGTACGACAGCGCCGCCGAGAAGCCCGGCGTCGGGATGCCCAGCTCGGCGGCCGTGACCACCACGCGGCGCCACGCGTCCTGCGCGGCGGCGAGCTCCCGGGAGAACTCGGCGTCGGCCAGCAGCGTCGGCAGCGCCGGGTCCGCCGCGTAGGCGTTGCGGATCCGGTCCAGGAACGCGGCGCGGATGATGCAGCCACCGCGCCAGATCGTGGCCATCGCGCCCAGGTCGACGTCCCAGCCGTACTCACGGCTGCCCACCGAGATCATGTTCCAGCCCTGCGCGTAGGACACGACCTTCGACGCGTACAGCGCCTGCTCCACGTCCTCGGCGAGCCGCTTCGCGTCCTCCCCGGACAGCGCGGCGGGCTGCGGACCGGCCAGGCCGCGGGCGGCTTCGCGCAGGTCGCCGTGCCCGGACAGGCTGCGGGCGAACACCGCCTCGGCGATGCCGGAGACCGGGACGCCCAGTTCGAGCGCGGTCTGCACCGTCCAGCGGCCGGTGCCCTTCTGCTCCGCCTGGTCCTGGATGACGTCCACGAACGCGGAGCCGGTGCGGGCGTCGGTGTGGGTGAGCACCTCGGCGGTGATCTCCACCAGGTACGAGGCGAGCCTGCCCTCGTTCCAGCCGCGGAACACGTCGGCGATGGCGGCCGGTTCCAGCCCGCCCGCGTGCCGCAGCAGGTCGTAGGACTCGGCGATGAGCTGCATGTCGGCGTACTCGATGCCGTTGTGCACCATCTTCACGAAGTGCCCGGCGCCGCCGGGGCCGACGTGCGTGCAGCAGGGGGTGCCGTCCACGTGGGCGCTGATCTTCTCCAGCATCGGCCCGAGCGACTCGTAGGCCTCCGCGGAACCGCCCGGCATGATCGACGGGCCGTTCAGCGCGCCCTCCTCACCACCGGAGATGCCGGTGCCGAC
This sequence comes from Saccharopolyspora sp. 6M, assembly GCF_020176775.1. Lineage (NCBI taxonomy): Bacteria > Bacillati > Actinomycetota > Actinomycetes > Pseudonocardiales > Pseudonocardiaceae > Saccharopolyspora > Saccharopolyspora sp. 6M. The sequence goes on along the minus strand of NZ_JAIUJZ010000215.1, from coordinate 17,077 downwards.
GAAGTGCAGGCCGCGGGCGCGCAGCGCCTCGTCGCGGCGGCGGGTGTCCTCGAAGTGCGCGTTGCCGCCGTCGATGATCACGTCGCCCTCGTCGAGCAGCGGGGCCAGCTCGTCGATCACCGCGTCGGTGGGGCCGCCCGCCTTGACCATGATGACGACCCGGCGGGGGCGCTCCAGCGAGGCCACCAGGTCGGCCGCGGACTCGGCGGCGACGAACTCGCCTTCCTCGGCGAAGCGCTCCATGAACTCGTGGGTGCGTCCGACGGAGCGGTTGTGCACGGCCACGGTGTAGCCGTTGCGCGCGAAGTTGCGGGCCAGATTGCGCCCCATGACCGCGAGACCGGTGACGCCTACCTGCGCCAGCTTCGACATGAATACCTCTTTCGCTCCGGATGACTCGTGGGAACAACTCCGCCGCCGCGGCGGGTGTTCCCGGTACGGCGAACATCACCTCGGTGGGTGGTGCTCGCATGGTGCATGCTCCCCCGATTCGGGCGGGGCGGCGGGGTCAGCCGTCCAGGTCCTCGATGGTGGCGACCGACGGGCGCTCGGTGGCGCGCAGCCGGTCCGCGACCCGTTCGGCGTCACCGAGCACGCGGATCGCGTTGCGGTGGGCCAGTTTCGCGAGGTCCTCTTCGGACCAGCCGCGATCGATCAGTTCGGCGAACAGGTTCGGGTACCCCGCCACGTCGGCGAGGTCCTCGGGGGTGCTGACGACGCCGTCGAAGTCGCCGCCGATCCCCAGGTGGTCGATGCCTGCCACCTCGCGCATGTGGTCGAGGTGGTCGGCGACGGTGGCCGCGGTGGCGCGCGGGCACGGGTGCTCGGCCTCGTGTTCGGCGCGGAACGCGCGCACCCGCTCGCCGTCGTCCGCGTCGATCCCCGCGGCGGCCAGCGCGGCTTCGTAGTCGCGCAGCCAGTCCCGGGTCTCCTGCCGCACGAACGTGGGCACGAACGTCGCCATCGCGACGCCGCCGTTGGCGGGCAGCGCGGCGAGCACGTCGTCGGGGATGTTGCGCGGGTGGTCGCAGAGCGCGCGCGACGACGAGTGCGAGAAGATCACCGGGGCGCGGGAGACGCGCAGGGCGTGCCGCATGGTGTCGGCGGAGACGTGCGAGAGGTCCACCAGCATCCCGATCCGGTTCATCTCCCGCACCACCTCCTCGCCGAAGCGGGTGAGGCCGTGCGCGGCGGGTTCGTCGGTCGCCGAGTCGGCCCACGGCACGTTGTCGTTGTGCGTGAGCGTCAGGTACCGCACACCGCGCGCGTGGAAGGCGCGCAGCGTGGCCAGCGAGCAGGCGATGCTGTGCCCGCCCTCGGCGCCCATCAGCGAGGCGATGTGACCGTCGGCCATCGCGGCCCGCACCTCCGCTGCGGTGCCCGCCAGGCGCAGCCGGTCGGGGTGCCGCTCGACCAGCCGCAGCACGCAGTCGATCTGCTCCAGGGTGGCGGGGGGCGCGCGGGCGCCCTGCAGCTCGGCTTCCACGTAGACCGACCAGAACTGACCGCCGACCCCGCCCGCGCGCAGCCGCGCCAGGTCGGTGTGCAGCGACGCGGACTGGTCCTGGGCGATGTCCAGCCGCTCCAGGTCGTAGGCGCGGTGCTTGCGCAGCGCCCACGGCAGGTCGTTGTGCCCGTCCAGGACCGGGTGCCGCGCCAGCAGGGCCCGCGCTCGTTCCACCGAGGTCGGTTCCGCGTCGCTCATGGCACCTCACGTTCGGTCGCGCGCCCGGTGGGCGCGGGGGACTCGTTCCTCCGAGGTGTCTACCCGCACGGCCACCGGGCTTCAAGGCGATCGCGGGGACTGTTCGATCACGTGTTCTTCGTACACTGTGGACTCGACGTGTCGGGGAACCGGACGGATCGGACTCGGTGTCGGGTGCCCGCGCCGGTGCCTGCCCGTACCGTGGGGCGCGGAGCATCCGAACCACCGGGAAGGGACGCTGAGCGACATGACCAGCGCAGACGTGCTCGTCGACGGATACGACCGGATCCAGGGGGCGGTGCACGAGGCGGTCCGCGGACTCGAACCGGAGCAGCTGGAGTTCCGCCTCGACCCGCAGGCCAACACCATCGCCTGGCTCGCCTGGCACCTCACGCGGGTGCAGGACGACCACCTGGCGGGCGCCGCCGGGACCGAGCAGGCGTGGCTGGCCGAGGGCTGGCGGGACCGGTTCGACCTGCCCTTCGACGCGGCGGACATCGGCTACGGGCACAGCTCCGGCCAGGTCGCGCAGGTGCAGGCCTCCGCCGAGCTCCTGCTCGGCTACCAGGACGCGGTGCACGAGCGGACCGTCAGCTACGTCCGCGCGCTCACCGACGCGGACCTGGACGAGGTGATCGACGCGGACTGGAGCCCGCCGGTCACCCGCGGGGTGCGCCTGGTGAGCGTGCTCGCGGACGGGTTGCAGCACGCCGGACAAGCAGCCTTCATCCGCGGCGTACTCGAACGGCGGTGACGAGCCGGCTCAACTCCTGTTGCGGGGTGGGGCGGGTGGCGGAACCTCAGCGGGATTCTCGCTGCGGGATCGTTTTCACCGGTGGCTCCCGCAGGAGAAATCGCTGTCCTCGCGAGGAACCAGCTGAGAAGCCGCGGCGGTGCGAGTTGCTCGGGTGGTCGGCTGCTCAGCGGCTGCGCCGCTGACAGGAAGGACGATGGGGGCGCGGGGAGGTCCGACGACAGGTGACCGGTCAGTAGGTGGTCCGGAGGAGGTCGTGGAGTTGGGGTTCCGCTGCGTCGGCGGGGTTGTTGCGGGTCACGGGGTCAGCGGCCGCCGCCGCGGCGATCGAGGGCAGCATGTCGCGCCGCACGCCCAGGTCCCGCAGCGGGGAGCGGATCTCCAGCCCGTCGGCGAGGTCGCGAGCGCACCGGATCGCCGCGGCCGCGCCACCGCCGGCCCCCATGGCACGAGCCGCGTCGGCGTAGGCCTCCCCCGCGGTGTCGGCGTTGAACTCCATGACGGTCTCCAGCACCGCGGCCAGCGCCACGCCGTGCGGCGTCCCGGCATGACCGGTGATCGCGTGCCCGAGGCCGTGCACCAGTCCCAGCCCGGACAGGGTGAGCGCCTGCCCCGCCAGGTGCGCGCCCAGCATCACCCGGGAACGCGCCTCCAGGTCGGTGCCGTCCCGGTGCGCGACGGGCAGCCAGCGGGCGACGAGCGCGATGGCCTGCGCCGCGTAGGCCGCGGAGATCGGGTTCGCGCCACGGGACGACAGCGATTCGATGCCGTGCACCAGCGCGTCCAGCCCGGTGGCGGCGGTGATGCGCGCGGGCAGCCCGGTGGTGAGCTCCGGGTCGAGCACGGCGACGGCGGGCCGCACCGAGGCGTGTCCCAGATAGACCTTGCGGCGGGTGGCCGGGTCCTCGATGACGCCGAATCCGTTGGTCTCGGCGCCGGTCCCGGCGGTGGTGGGGATCGCCACCAGCGGCAGCCCCGGAAGCCGCGGTTGGGCCCGCAGCGCGATGGCCTTCGCCGCGTCCAGCGGTGATCCGCCGCCGAGCGCGACCACGGCGGCCGAGCCGAACCGCTCCAGCCCCGCCGCACCGGTTTCCACAGTGGACAACGTGGGATTGGCGGCGACGTCGTCGAAGACGGCGTGCTCCAGCCCGGCCTCGGCCAGCACCGCCAGCACCCGGTCCAGGATTCCCGCGGCGCGCACGCCCCGGTCGGTGATCAGGTAGACCCGGTGGTGGCCGAGCTCGTCGATCAGCCGGGGCAGCGCGGCGATGCGCCCCGGGCCGAACTCGATGCGGCAGGTCGGTTCGATGCTGAGCCCGTCGGCGGGCAGCTCCTGGTCGCGCATGCGGACACCTCCGGTCAGGACAGGTCGATCCAGGTGGTCTTGAGCGCGGTGCACCCGGCCAGCGCGTGCAGGGACTTGTCCCGCCCGGCCCCGCTGGCGCCGAACCCGCCGAACGGCGTGATCACGTCGCTGGCGTCGAAGGTGTTGACCCACACGGTGCCCGCGCGCAGCCGCCGCGCCGCCCGGTGCGCGGTCGTCACGTCCCGGGTCCACACCGAGGCGACCAGCCCGTACTCGGTGTCGTTGGCGAGCCGGACGCCCTCGTCCGCGTCGCCGTCGTAGCCGAGCACGGTCAGGACCGGCCCGAAGATCTCCTCCCGCGCCGCGGGCGATTCCGGCGGCACGCCGGCCAGGATCGTCGGCGGGAAGAAGGTGCCGTGCAGCGCTTCGCCGCCGAGCACCGCGGTGGCGCCGTCGGCGAGGCCGCGCGCCACGTACCCGGACACCCGCCGCAGCTGCGCCTCGTCGACCAGCGGGCCGACGACGGTGGCCGGGTCGAGCGGGTCGCCGACGCGGAACGTCTCCTCGGTCAGCCGCACCACCTCGGCCAGCAGCCGGTCCTCGACGTCGCGGTGCACGACCAGCCGCGATCCGGCGTTGCAGGTCTGCCCCGCGTTGTAGAAGATCCCCCACGCGATCGCCGAGGCCGCCGCGGTGAGGTCGGCGTCCGGCAGCACCAGCTGCGGCGACTTGCCGCCCGCCTCGACGGCGACCTGCTTGCCGTTGGACTCGCCCGCGTACACCTGGAAGCGGCGGCCGACCTCGGCGGAACCGGGCCCCGCTCTCGTGCCCCCGGCCGGGCGCCCCCCCCGCGGGGGCCCGGCCGGCCCCCCCCCCCCCGGCCCCCCGCCCCCCCCCCCGGCCGGCCGGCCCGCCGCGGCGCCGCGGCGGGCGAGCAGCAGCGCGCCCAGCGAGGTCTGCTCGGCCGGTTTCAGCACCACCGAGTTGCCGGTGGCCAGCGCGGGCGCGATCTTCCACGAGGTGATCAGCAGCGCGTAGTTCCACGGCACCACCGCGCCGATCACGCCGAGCGGTTCCCGGGTGACCAGCGCCAGCGCGTCCTGCGGGGCGGGCGCGACCTCGCCGGAGGTCTTGTCGACGGCCTCCGCGTACCAGGTGAGGGTGTGCGCGGCGCCGGCCACGTCGACGCGGCGGGCTTCGGCGAGCGGTTTGCCCATCTCCAGGCTGTCCAGCAGCGCCAGCTCGTCGGCGTGCTCGCGGATCAGCTCGGCCCAGCGCAGCAGGACCTCCTTGCGCCGCCCCGGATCCAGCCCCCGCCAGCGGCCGTCGTCGAACGCGGTGCGGGCGGCGCGCACCGCGCGGTCCACCTCGGTGGCGGTGCAGGCCGCGACCCTGGCGAGCTCGGTGCCGTCGCGGGGGCTGGTGCTGGGGAAGGTCTCGCCGGTGGCGACGAACTCACCGTCGATGAACGGCCGCGTCTCCGGCGTGCCGATCAGCGCCGAGCTCGGCGCGTCCAGGGCGGGGGTCACGGGATTCCTCCGATCTTGGTGTCGGCGATGACGTCCTCGTCGAGCTCCACTCCGAGACCCGGGACCTGCGGCACGGCGACCGCGCCGTCCGCTCGGACCTCGACGGGCCGGGCCAGCAGGAAGTCCCGGCGCCGCGGCGTCCAGCCGGGCGGGTCGTAGGGGAACTCGAAGTGCGGCCCGCCGCCGACCCCCGCGGCGACGTGCAGGTTCGCCAGCAGCCCGATGCCGTTGGTCCAGCTGTGCGGGGTGAAGTGGCGGTGCTTGAGCCGGGCCAGCTCGGCGATGGTGCGGGCCCGGTGCATGCCGACGGCCAGCACCACGTCCATCTGGTAGACGTCGAGGACGTCCTGCTCCAGGTAGCGCAGCAGGTCGGGCACCGAGTGCTGCATCTCCCCCGCCGCGATGCGCACCTCCGGGTACCGGGCGCGCAGGGCGCGGAACCCGGCGAGGTCGTGGTACGGCAGCGGTTCCTCGACCCAGCTCACGCCGATCTCGGCGAGCCGCCGGACGGTGCGGGAGGTCGTGGCGAAGTCCACCGCGTCGGCGGTGTCACCGGCCATCCGCCAGGACTGGTTGAGGTCCACCATGATGTCGAAGTCCGGGCCGAGGGCGTCGCGGGCGGCGGCGACGGTCGCGATGCCCTCCTCGACGCCGTCCGGGGCGATGCGGATCTTCATGGCGCGGAACCCCGCCTGCCGCGCGGCCAGCGCCGACTCGACGCGCTCGGCCGGCGGCTTCAGCTCGGCGGTGGAGGCGTAGGCGGGCAGCGCGTCGGCGGCACCGCCGAACAGCACCGACACCGGCACCCCGGTGGCCTTGCCGATGACGTCCCACAGCGCGGCCTCCAGCGGCCAGAACGCACCGCCGTGGAAATTGGCCGTCTCGATGGCCTTGACGTGCCGGTCGATCCGCAGCGGATCGGTGCCGAGGAACAGGTGCCGCACCGCGTCGAACCCGGTCATGGTGTCACCGGAGCCGATGCCGGTGATGCCCTCGTCGGTGCGCACCCGCACCACGGTGGCGTCGAAGTGCTCCCGCGGGCGCGGGTCCCAGGCGGCGTGCAGCGGCGGGTCCAGCGGCAGCCGCAGCCGGTCCACGGAGATGTCGGTGATCTTCATCTGACCTCCCGGAACCGAAGCTAGGAACCCGCCGGCCCGCAGGACAACCCACCGCGACCGATCGAGACCCGAGTTGCACTGGCGACAACCGGACGACCCCGCCCCGAACCGCGCCCGCAGTTGCTTGGCAGCGGCGAAGCCGCTGAACCGCCGACCACCCGAGCAGCGGAACCACCCGCGGGTGCTCAGCTGCTTCCTCGCGAGGACAGCGTTTTCTCCTGTGGCGGAGCCACCGGTGAAAACGATCCCGCAGCGAGGAAGCAGCTGAGGTTCCGCCACCCCAGTGCCCTGCAAAAGGAGCCGACGAAAAGGCATCGTTGAAGACATGAGTGCTCTGCGGCGTGATCTGGAGTTGCTGGAGGCGCTGGGTTCGGCGGAGGCGCAGCGCGCGGGCGGGCTCGGGGTGTCGCGGCTGGCGGTGCTGACCGGGCGGGACAAGAGCCAGGTGTCGCGGGCGCTCAAGGCGCTCGCCGAGGCCGGGGTGGTGGAGCGGCAGCCGGACACCTTGGCCTACCGGCTGGGCTGGCGGCTGTTCTCACTGGTCGCCCGCACCACCGGGGACCGGCTGGTGCGCGCGGCGGAGCCGGTGATGCGCGCCCTGTCCGCGGAGGTCGAGGAGACCAGCCACCTGTGCGTGCTGCGGGAGCGGGAGGTGCTGACGCTGCTGTCGGTGTCCGGGCACTCGTTCCGCGTGCACGACTGGGAGGGCCGCGGGGTGCCCGCACCGTGCACCTCGGCGGGACGGGTGCTGCTGCAGGACGTGACGCCGGACGAGCTGTACGTGCGCTTCGGCACCGAGCTCGGCGCGACGCCGCCCGGGTCGACGGTGCGCACCCTGCCGGAGCTGTGGTCGCGGATCAGGGAGGCGGCGCGGACCGGCTACGCGCAGGTCCGCGAGGTGTTCGAGACCGGCCTGGTGGGCGTGTCCGCGCCGGTCCGGGACTTCCGCGGCCGGGTGGTGGCGGCGCTGAACCTGTCCGCCCCGGCGCAGCGCCTCGCCGACCACCTCGACGCGGCGGGCCGGGCCACCGCCAGGGCGGCCACCCGCATCTCCCACGAACTGGGCGCCGCCTGAGTCCCCGCCATGCCGATCTCACCGCGCGATGCTCGGCCCGAGGTTCCGCCACCCCAGTGCACCGCCACCCGCCACGGATCAGGCGACCGGTTCCGGTTCAGGGTCAGGAGCGGCGCGGCGTTCGCGGCGGTCGATGAGGGTGAGCAGCGGGGTCGCCATGATCGTGGTGACCAGGGCGACGAGCACCAGGACGCTGAACAGCTGCGGCGTGACGATCCCCGCCGCCAGCCCCACGTTGATCGCGATGAGCTGCATCAGCCCGCGCGCGTTCATCAGCGCCCCGACGCGGGTGGCCACCGAGTTCGACTCCCCCGCCAGCCGCGCCGCGGCCCAGCAGGCACCGAGCTTGCCCGCGACCGCGACCAGCACCGCGCCCACCGCGAACAGCAGCACCCCGGAGTCGACCAGCAGCGCCAGGTCGGTGTTCAGCCCGGAGTAGGTGAAGAACAGCGGCAGGAACAGCACGGCGACCGGCTTCATCGTCCGCACCGCCCCGTCCATCGCCGCCGACCGCGGCAGCGCGACGCCGAGGCTGAACGCGCCGAACACGGCGTACAACCCGATCTGGTCGGTGTACCAGGCGGCGAGGAACACGGCGACGACCACCACCATCAGCACCTGCTCGGGGGCGAGCCGCCGCAGCGCGGCGTCGATGCGGCCCCCGGCGCGCACGATCGCGACCAGCGCGAGGACGAACAGCGCGCTGCCGCCTGCGGCGACGGCGAACGGCCCGATGCTGGCGGCGGAGATGCTGAGCACCCCGGCCAGCAGGACCCACGCCACCGCGTCGTCGAGCGCCCCGGCTGCCAGCGAGAGCGAACCGAACCGGGTGCCGGACAGGCCGCGCTCGGTGATGATCCGCGCCATCATCGGGAACGCGGTGATCGACAGCGCCACGGCCACGAACAGCGCCGACACCAGCAGCGGGACGCCCGGCGGGTACATGTCGACGTGCCCGGCGGCCAGCCAGGCCAGCGCGACGCCGAGCAGCATCGGCACGACCACCCCGGCCGCCGAGATCAACGCCGCCGAACCGGCGACCTGCCGGATCTTGTCCACCCGGAACTCGTACCCGGCCTGGAACATGAACACGACGAGCCCGATCTGGCCGACCACGTACAGCACGGGCCGCAGCTCGTCGGGGAAGATCGCCTGCTCCACGCCGGGCGCGAGCAGTCCGAGCACCGAGGGGCCGAGCACGACGCCGGTGACCATCTCGCCGACCACGGGCGGCTGGCCGAAAGCGCGCAGCACCCGGCCGACGAGGCGGCAGGCGAGCAGGATGACGATGGCGGCGAGGAAGAACGCGGGGGCGAGCTCCGTCGGGGTCATGCGGTTCCTCCGGTGGCGGTGGATCGGACGTGGATCCGTTGCGGTGCGGGGATGTCGGTGCACGGCGCGAGGTGCCGGGGCCTCCCGGTCGCGGAGGCCCCGGCCCGATCAGCGGTGCGCGGGGCAGCCCGGCGGCGGTTCCTGCTGCCGGAGCCGTTCGAAGTGGCGGCCGGCGAGCCGCTGCCTGCGCGCGTCCAGCACCATCCAGGTGCCCAGCACCAGCTGCCGCACGCTGCGCTCCACGTCCTCCCACCGATCGCGGATCCGCAGGAAACGCAGCAGCGCCCGGGTGTCCCGCGCGGTGCCGCGGCGCACCAGCACGCACGGCCCTCGGGAGGGCAGCGAACGGGTGTGCCGCACGCTGGATTCGAGCCGGAACCGCGCCAGCACTTCGCGGGTGACCGCGCGCATCGCCAGCGGTGACAGCCGCCACGCGGGGCACGGCCGGTTCGCGGCCACCCCGAACGGGATGTGCGCGGCGTCCTTTGCCGACAGCCGTTCCCAGCGGGACGGGTCGAACGTCTCCGGGTCCTGGTGCCCGGTGGCGTGGTAGTCGGGGTAGCTGAAGCACAGCACCGATCCGCGCGGCAGCGTGGTGCGCTCGTCGACCCGGATGTCGTCGGTGGTGATGCGGTGCGCGATGCCGAACAGCGGGAACACCCGCATCGTCTCGTCCAGCACGTGCGCGAAGTAGCGCTCGTCGCCGGGCTCGTCGGCGAGGCGCCGCTGCACGTGCGGGTGCTGGGCGAGCACCAGCAGCAGGTGCGCCATGCCCTCGGACAGCTGCACCACGGAGGTGTTGAAGAACGTCCCCTGCAGGTAGTGCACCTGCTCCGAAGTGGACAGCGCGCCGGGCAGCTCGTGTACCACGTCCCCCGCGTCGACCCGCGACCGCAGGTAGCGGGTGAGCCGGGCGCGGCGGCGCGGGTGCCGCAGGTCGGTGCACTTGAGCGCGTTCACCACATCGGCGGCGTTGCCGACGATGAGCTCCCGCGCCCGCCGCGGGCAGGGTTCGCCGAAGACGAGTTCGTAGTTGAACTCCGCCCAGATCGGCATCATCAGGTCCCGGAGCCGGTGCACGCCGAGCCGATCGGGCGCGAGCTCGTCGAGCACCTTCGCCGCGCAGCGCGCCGCGGTGGCGGAGAGCGCGTCGCTGGACCCGGCGAGGAACCGCTGCGTGGTGCGGGCGACGTCGTCGTAGCGCGGCCCGGCCTCCAGGTGCTCCTGGTGCACCTCGGGTCCCGGGGACAGCCAGTACCAGAACAGGTCGGAGAGCCCCGCGCCTTCGCTGCGCCCACCGGCGGCCGGGTGCGAGTAGACCTCGCGGAACCGCTCCGGGCCGAACCGCTCGTTCGGCAGCGTGATCGCGTCGTCCCCGTTGACGAGTTCGAAGACCTTGCCGCGCAGCGCGACGACCCGCTGCGGCAGCCAGCGGGGTGCGGTCAGCGCGGCCGCGACGGCGACCCAGGGCAGCAGGCGCACCGGTTTCACCGGAGACCTCCGAATCCGCGCGGTACCACGAGATCCGCGGTCAGGTCGTCGGGGCCGCGGACCCCGCACAGCGCCATGGCGCGCACCACGTCGGCGCCGATCCGGTCCAGCACCTCGCGCACGCCCTTCTCCCCGTCGGCGGCGAGCCCCCACAGCACGGGACGTCCGATGCCGACGGCTTCGGCGCCGAGCGCGAGGGCGGTGACCACGTCGGTGCCGCGGCGCACCCCGCCGTCGAGCAGCAGCGGGAGGGTGCCGCCGATGGCGCGGGTGATGCGCGGCAGCACGTCGATCGGCGCCGGGGCCGCGTCGAGCTGTCTGCCGCCGTGGTTGGACACGATGATCCCGTCGACGCCCTGGGCGACGGCGAGGTGCGCGTCGTCCGGGTGCAGGATCCCCTTCAGCAGCACGGGAAGCGCGGTGGTGGCGCGCAGCACCTCCAGGTGCCGCCAGGAGATCTCCGGGGACATCTCGATGTCGCGGGTGCCGCCGGGCGGGCCGCCGGGCAGGTCGCGCATGTTCGCCGCCTCGTACCCGGGCGGCAGGTCGTGGAAGCCGTTGCGCCGGTCGCGCACGTGGTCGCCGAACACCGGCGAGTCCACGGTGACGACCAGCGCGGTGCAGCCCGCGGACTCGGCGCGCTCCACCAGGCGGGCCGTCACCTCGGGGTCCGGTTGCAGGTACAGCTGGAACCACACCGCGGCGTCGGAGCGCACCTGCCGCGCGGCCGCCACCACCTCGTCGACGGCGGTGGTGGCGGCCATGCTGGAGATCAGCACGGTTCCGGTGGCCGCCGCCGCGCGCGCGGTGGCCAGTTCTCCTTCGGGGTGCGCGAGGCGGTGGAACGCCGTGGGCGCCACCAGGACCGGTGCCGCGCCCGGCGCTCCCGGCAGGTCCACCCGCGGCTCCGGTGGCGGGCCGCCGCGCAGCATCCGCGGCAGCAGCGCGAGCCGGGCGAACGAGTTCTCGTTGTCCGCCAACGCGAACTCGTCCGCCGCCCCTCCCGCGTAGTAGTCGTGGATCGCCGGTTCCAGCAGTTCCTTCGCCCGGTCGTGCAAGTCGGCGAAGAGGTTCACCGGGCACCCGCCGGTGCCGCCACCCGCCCCCGCAGGAACTCGCGCAGCGGCGCGCGGTGCACCTGCTCGCTGTCCCACTCGTTCTCCAGGTTCTCGGTGATGTGGTGCTCGGCGAGCAGCTCGCCGCCGCGGAAGTGCCGCACCACCGGGTGCAGGTAGCGGCCGTCGAGCCCACGGGTGTCCTGCTGGGAGGTGCGGCTGTGCTCGACGTCGAACGGGTTGACCCGGTCGTGGTCCGCGCCGTATTCGAGGGTGATGGTCAGGTAGGAGTCGACCTCGCCGAACTCGCCGGTGTGCGCGGTCTCGTGCAGGTGGTCGAGGGGCACCTCCTCGGCGTAGCGCGCGCCGTCCGGGCCGAGCAGCACGGCGTCGGCGAGGAACCCGAACAGCTGCCACAGCGCGGAGCTGCGGTTGACCCGTTCGATGATCGCGTCGGTGACGGCTTCCGGCGTTCCCCGGACGTCCGTCCCGGGCCAGGCCACCTCGTGGTCGCGGCGCTCCAGGATGCGGTGCAGCGCGCGCACCCCGTAGCGGAAGCCGTGGATGAAGCCGCTGGTGGACTTCTTGAAGTCGCGGACCTGCGTGATGGTGCCCGCGAAGTGCAGCCCGGGCACGTTCACCGATTCCCACGCCGCGGTCTGCGCGGGGAACCGGTCGGCGATGGTGAGCTCGGGCCGGCATTCGGGCGCGAACATCGAGGCGTCGAACCGGAATCCGGTGGCCAGCAGCACCCGGTCGTAGCGGATCTCCTTGACGACCTCGTCGACGCGTTCGAAGCTGACCCGCACCAGGTAGGAGTCGCCGTCCCTGCGGATGCCGAGGATCCGCCCGTCCAGCAGCGCGTTCTGCGACTTCAGCTGGTAGGTGTCCAGGAAGTTGTTGTTCACCGCGCGCAGGTGCCCGACGAAGTGGGTCTGCCAGGCGAGCTTGAGCGAGCCGGACCCGGCGACGTGGATGACGGCGGCGTTCTCGATGAGCCCGTCTGCGGTCTCGAACGCGGAGTTGCCGCGGCCGATGATGAGCACCCGCTGCCCGGTGTAGTCCTCGGGGTCGACGGACATCTCGGTGTAGGGCTCGGCGTGCTCGACGCCGTCGATGTCCGGGATGTGCGGCCGGGTGACGCCGGTGGCGACGATGACGCGCCGGGCCCGGTAGGTGTTTCCGTTCTGGTCGCGGGCGACGAACTCGTCGGGCTTGGCGACCTCGACGATGCGAGTGCCGTAGCGGATCCGCAGCCGGTGGGTCTCGGCGTAGTCGGCGAGGTAGCGCAGCAGGTCGTCGGCGGCCGGGAAGTAGCGCGGCGTGTACGAGGTGAGCAGCGGCGCGTTCTCCTCGGACAGCAGCGAGTTCCAGTCGGTGCGCAGGTTCAGTTCCGGATCGTCCCATCCGGTGTGCACCTTGTTGATGGAGATGAGCTTGCGGTGCCGCGGGAACTCGGCGAAGAATGTACCGGGCGACTCTCCCGACTCGACGATGAGATAATTGCGTCCGGCCCGCTCCAAGTAATATCCGGCTTGGAGTCCTGCCGGGCCGGCGCCGATCACGAGATAATCAAGAGAGCGCTCTTCGGACACTGGTTGATTCGCCTCCCACCAGCACAAACAACGGATTGTTTGAACCTTAAAGCACAGCGGGTCAACCCGTACACGTGATGCAGATCACAGCATCTTCCCGTGGTTGGAGATCCGCCGGAATGGTAGAGATCCCCATTGTCCGAACGCCAGCGGGAAACTCGTGCTCCGAGCGACCGAATCCATACGACTATTTGACGGAAAGCGGTAAAAATGGGAGAGAGAACAGACTCGGGTGACCATGAACACCGATCTCGGGCACAACCTTTTCCGCAGTCCGTGATCGACGCGCTCGGCGCCGACCCGCTCACCCCCGCGTTCGAGCACGGCGACCGGATCGTGGTGCGCGGCGAGCTGCTGGAACTCATCGGCCGGTGCACCGCCGGGCTGCGCGCGGCCGGGCTCGGCCCGCGCCACGGCGTCGCCATCGACACCGCCGTCACGCCCGAGGGCTTCGCCGTCCAGATCGCGGCGCACGTCCTCGGCTGCCGCGTCGTCGGCCTGCGCCCCGGCCTCACCGCCGCGCAGCTCGCGCACGTGCTCGGCCAGGACGTGCGCGCCGTCGTCACCGACGACCCGCGCCCGCAGCTGCACGAGGCCGCCGGTGCCGCCCGGGTGCTCGAACTCGGCCCGGAACTGCTGCGCGCGCAGGAGACCCCGGTCGCGCGCGGCGAGCTCGACGACGCCGCGCTCGTCGTGTTCACCAGCGGCAGCACCGGAACACCCAAGGGCACCGTGTTCGACTACCGCGCCATGAGCGGGCACTGGAGCTGGCACGCACCGGCGTGGACCGAGCGCACCGCGGAACTCGCCGCGAAGTACCGGCGGTTCCTGCTGTTCGGCACGCTCAGCAGCGCCGTCGTGCAGGAGCACCTGGCGCTGTGCCTGCTCTCCGGCGGCACCGCGGTGATCCCGCGCGAGGCGCCGGAATTCCCGCGGGTGCTGGCGGAACTGCGGATCACCGCCTGCCTGCTCACCGTCGCGCGGCTGCACCAGATCCTCGACGCGCTGGGCGAGCAGGAGCACGACCTGAGCGCCGCCCGGATGCTGCTGGTCGCCGGTTCACCGCTGGCCCCGCACAAGCTCGCCGAAGCGCACGCCCGCATCGGCCCGGCCGTGCACCTGGGCTACGGGCAGACCGAGACCGGCATGCTCAGCCTGCTGTCCGCGGCCGACATCGCCGAGCGGCAGCAGGCCGCGAACTCCGTCGGCCGCCCGTGGGACGGCGTGCGGGTCGAGGTCCGGGACGCCGACGGGCTGCCCCTGCCCGCCGGGGCCGACGGCGAGGTGTGGGTGCGCACCGCCCACTCGCTGCGCGGCTACTGGCAGGACCCCGCCGAAACGGCCGAGGTGCTGCGCGACGGCTGGGTGCGCACCCGGGACGTGGGACACCTGGACGAGGCGGGCTTCCTGCACCTGACCGGGCGTGTCCGGGACGTGGTGATCGTGAACGCGATCCTGCACTACGCGGGCCCGATCGAACGGGCGCTCGCCGGGCATCCCGCGGTGGACCAGGCGTACGTGGTCGGCGTCCCGGACGAGCGGACCGGGGAGGCGATCCACGCCCACCTCGTGCTCGCCGGGGACGTGGAACCCGACCACGCGGAGCTGCGCGAACTGGTCGCCGCCGAGCTGGGTCCGGCCGCCGCGCCCGCCGTGATCCGGGTGGTGCGGCAGGTGCCGCTGACCGCGGCGGGCAAGCCGGACAAGGCGGCGCTGCGGGCGTTGACCACGATCCCCGAGCCGCGGTGATCCCCGGCGGGGCGTTCGCGGGCCCCGGCCGGAACAAAAGTGTAGTGACTACAAGTTTGAAGTCACTTCATGTACCGTTCCCGTCGAGGGACCCGCTCCCGCCCCGCAGGAAGGACCGCCATGCCCACTCCCCCGCCCCGGATCGCCGTGATCGGCGGTGGCCCCGCCGGGCTCACCTTCGCCCGCGTGCTGCAACGGCACGGCCTGCCCGTCACCGTCCACGAACGGGACCGCGACCCGGTGGACCGCGCGCAGGGCGGCAGCCTCGACCTGCACCGGGATTCCGGGCAGGTGGCGCTGACCGCGGCCGGGCTGCTCGACGAGTTCTTCGCCGCGTCCCGGCCGGAAGGCCAAGCGCTGCGGCTGCTCGACCGGGCCGGGGCCGTGCTGCTCGACGCGCCCGCCGACCCGGACGACCGGTTCAAACCGGAGATCGACCGCGGCGAGCTGCGCGCCCTGCTGCTCGGCTCGCTCGAACCCGGCACCGTCGAGTGGGACCGCCGGTTGCGCGCCGCCGTCCCCCTCGGCGACGGGCGGCACCGCCTCGACTTCACCGACGGGCGCAGCACCACCTGCGACCTGCTCGTCGGCGCCGACGGGGCGCGTTCCGCGGTGCGGCCGCTGCTCTCGGACGCCGAACCCGCGCACTCCGGCGTCGTGTTCGTCGACGTGGTGCTCACCGACGTGGACCGCGCGCACCCGGAGCTCGCCGAGCTCATCGGGCACGGCATGACGTTCGCGCTCGACGAGGGCAAGGGACTGCTGGCGCAGCGCAACAGCGGTGGTGTCATCCGGGTGCACGCCGCGTTCCGCGGCCCGTCGGACTGGGGACGCGACCTGGACCGCGGTGCGCTGCGCGCCGTGCTGCTGGAGATGTTCGCCGACTTCGGGCCGGTGCTGCGGGACGTGCTGCACCGCGGCGAGGGCCCGTTCGCGGTGCGCGCGATCACCGCGCTGCCGGTCGGCCACCGCTGGACGCACCGGCCGGGCGTGACGTTGCTCGGCGACGCCGCGCACCTGATGTCCCCGTTCTCCGGGCAGGGCGCGAACCTGGCGATGCTCGACGCCGCCGAACTCGCCGAGCGCATCGCCGCGGGCGGGCCGTTGGACGAGGCCGTCGCCGCCTACGAGGAGCGGATGTTCCCCCGCTCCGCCGAAGCCGCCGCCAGAGCCGCGACCGGCATCGAGGACTGCATCGGCCCCGGCGGACCGGCGCACGCGTTCGCCCACTTCCAGGCCATCACGGCCGGAAACCCGCAGCGCACCTAGGATTCCGCGACATGCCCACCCCAGAACCCGCCGGCCGCCGGGAGCGCAAGAAGGCCCAGACCCGCGCCCGCATCGCCGAGACCGCGCTGGAGCTGTTCCTCGAACGCGGCTTCGCCGAGGTGACCACCGCCGAAGTGGCCGAGGCCGCCGACGTCTCGGTGACCACCCTGTTCAACCACTTCCCCAGCAAGGAAGCGCTCGTCGTCGACGAGGACGCCGAACGGGAGGCCGCGCTGGTCGCCGCGGTGCACGACCGCGAGCCCGGGACATCGGTGGTGGACGCGCTGCACCGGTACTTCAGCGGCGTCCGGGAAGCGCTCCTCGGCGACGACGGCGGGGCGCGGTTCCGCGAATTCCGCCGCCTGGTTCGGAGTTCGCCGAGCCTGGGCGAGCACGTGGACCGGATGTGGGCGCGGCACGAGACCTCCCTCGCCGCCGCCATCGCCGAGGACGCGGGCGCACCGGCCGACGATCCGACGGCGCGAGCCTTGGCGCACCTGGTCCTCGCCGCCAGGTCGGTGCCCGGCGATCCCGGCGCCGGATTCGACGCCGCGTTCGCACTGCTGCGCGCGGCCTGGCCCCCGGACGACTGGCCCACCGGATGACCGGCCCACCGGCTCCGCCCGACCCGGTGCACGGACCGTTCACCCGCCCCCAGCACGAGAAGAGGACACCATGACCGCTCGAACCACCCTCCACATCGGACCCGACGTCGAGCTGACCGTCGACGAGGCGGGCGGCTCCGGCCGCCCCGTGCTGGTGCTGCACGGCGGCGGCGGACCGGCCACCGTCGCCCCGATCGTCGAGCACTTCGCGCCCGGCCACCGCGTCCTGGTCCCCGTGCACCCGGGCTGGGAGGGCACCACCCGACCGGACCGGCTCGGCTCGGTCGCCGACCTGGCGCAGGCCTACCTGGGACTGCTCGACGAGCGCGGGCTGCGGGACGTGCTGGTGCTGGGCAGCTCCTTCGGCGGCTGGGTGGCCGCCGCGATGGCGGTGCGCGACCGCGGTGGGCTGCTCGGCGACCTGGTGCTGCTGGACGCCATCGGTCCCGAGATCACCGGCCACGAGATCTCGCTGCCCGCCCCGCCGCCCGGGC
>NZ_JAIUJZ010000214.1:0-19277 GCF_020176775.1 Saccharopolyspora sp. 6M | reverse complement strand
GGCGGGACGGGTTCTCGTGGTGGCCGTCCGCGGTGTCGCTGGACGCGTTCCGCACCATGTGGTCCACGGTGGACCTGGCGCGGTACTTCGCGAACAGCGCCGTGGTGGCGTCCGCATCGGCGGCGGTGTCGGTGCTGGTCGCGGTGTTCGCCGCCTACGCGGTGAGCCGGTTCCGCTTCCGCGGCCGGGAGCTGTTCCGCGCGGTGGTGCTGTCCACGCAGGCGATGCCGGGGATCCTGTTCCTGCTGCCGCTGTTCCTGCTCTACGCGTCGATCGGGCGGGTCACCGGAATCCTGTTGCAGGGCAACCTGTTCGGCCTGGTCGTCACCTACTTGACGTTCTCGCTGCCGTTCTCGATCTGGCTGCTGGTGGGGTGCTTCGACGCGGTGCCGGTGGAGCTCGACGAGGCGGCGCTGCTCGACGGCACCGGACCGCTGGGGGCGCTGCTGCGGGTGGTGCTGCCCGCGGCGCGGCCGGGGATCGCGGCGGTGGTGATGTACGCGTTCATGACGGCGTGGGGGGAGGCGTTGTTCGCGTCGATCCTGACGAGCTCGGGTTCGCGGACGCTGGCGGTCGGGCTGCGGGAGTACGCCGCGGAGTCGTCGGTGCACTGGAACGAGGTGATGGCCGCGTCGCTGGTGGTGAGCCTGCCGGTCGTGGCCGGGTTCCTGCTGCTGCAACGCCATCTGGTCCGCGGCGTCACGGCGGGTGCGGTGCGCTGATCCCGCGCTGCGCGGCGTCCCGCAGCGCGCGGGCCACGTCCCAGCAGGCCGCGCAGGTGGGCGCGAGCCACTGCTCGTCGCTCGCCTTCGCGATGGTGAGCGCGACACCGCACAACGCGGTCCGCCGCTGCCCCGGGTGCGGGCGTTCCGCGGAGTCCACCGCGTGCCGCACGCCGTCGACGGGCCGCCAGTACGCGACGGGCCAGCGGGAACCGAACACCACTTGCGATCCCACGTCGTCCTCCTTCGTCGTCATCGGGGGTGCGGCGGCCCCGCCGGGGGTCGGGGAGGCGCGGGGCCGCCGCTGATCCAGAATCTAGCTTAGAAATATTTCTTACGGCATCACTCGAATGGGTTCTGATCGATCTGGTAGACCTGGGGACCACGCAGCCGGAGTCAGCGGAGGAACGAGATGGCGCCCGCATCACCACTGGTCGCAGCCTGGGAACTGGGCGTGCGGCTCAAGGAAGCCCGCGAACAGGTGGACCTCACCGGCACCGAGGCCGCGGAGTCGATCGGCGTCACGCAGAACTACCTGAGCAACATCGAGCACGGGCGCCGCAAGATCGCCGAGGAGAAGCTGACGACCCTCATCGGGACCTACCTGCTCGACGCCGACGAGGCCGGTGAGCTGGTGGAACTGCGCAAGGCCTCGGACGGTCGCGGCTGGTGGTCCCGCTACAGCGGGCTGTTCGCCCCGGAACTCCTCCGCTACTTCGGGTTCGAGCACGGGGCGGAGGAAGTGCGCAGCTACGAGAGCGGTGCGATCTCCGGGCTGTTGCAGACCGAGGACTACGCCCGAGCGATCCACGCCGGTGACCGCGCCAACCTGCGCGGCTCGGAGATCGAGCGACGGGTCGAAGCCCGGATGCGTCGTCAACGGCGGATGAGCGGAGCGGATCCGCTGCGGGCCACGGTGGTCATGACCGAAGGCTCGTTGCGGCAGCAGGTGGGTGGAGTGGACGTCCTCGCGGAGCAGCTGGAACATCTGCTCGATCTGATCGATCGGTTCGCGGACACCTTGGAAGTCCGGATCATCCCGTTCACCGCCGGTAGCTACGGAGCTATGGGCGGATCTACGTTCCACCTGCTCACCTTCCCCAGCGCGAGGCTCGGCCGATTGGCGTGGCAGGAGACGGTGACCTCGCTCGGCTTGATCGACACCGAGGTCCGGGTGCACCAGTACTGCCTCTCGTTCGCCGAAGCACTGGAACGATCCGTGGATCGGACCGAATCCGAAGCGCTGATCGGGACGGTGCTCCAGTCGCTACGATGAGGATCATGCAGCGGTTCGCGGAATCCTCTTGGCGCAAGGCGAGCTATTCGACGAGTTCCCAAGGCTGCGTCGAGGTGGCGATGACGGCCTCGGTGGTCGGCGTGCGGGATACCAAGGACCGCGCCGGCGGCACCCTCGTCGTCCCCCGCGAGCACTGGCGCGCGTTCCTGCGGAGCATCACCACCTCCGCGTGACCCCATCGGGGGATTGAGCGGCGCGCGTGCGGGTAGCCGTGGTGCGGAAGTGCTTTGTCCGCACGAGGAACGGAGACGCGCACGATGTCGGACCCGCTGGACGCCGAGACGCCCTCGGCTGACGAGGTCGGCCCCGATCCCGCAGACCCGCAGGACCCGGCCGAGCTGCAATCCGCGGGCGATCTCGACGAGGACGAACTGGGCGTGGACCCCTTGGAAGAGGGTGTCGAACCGCCCGAGCACTGGTCGCGGGACGTCGTGGACCGGCCCACGCCCCGCGAGCAGCGGGAAGGCGAGACCATCGACGAACGGCTCGCCGAGGAACGCCCCGACCCGGACGACGAGGTGGGCAAACCGCTCGCCGAGACCCGCCTGCACGAGCTCGACGACACCGTCGACGAGCAGGCGGCGGAGGAGGTCGCCGACGGGGTCAGCGGCGAGCAGGTCGCCGAGCAGGCCGAGCGGTCCACCGGCACCGGCGCCGTCGTCGAAGGCGAGGAGGTCGAGGACACCGGCCTGTCCGCGGTGACCAACGAAGGTTCCGCGGCCCCCGCCCGCAACGCCTCCCCGGAGGAGAACGCCGAACGGGTGCAGGATGGCGGAGCCTGAGCAGGTCGCCGTCCCGGCCGCGCACGGCAGCGGTGCGCTCGCCGCGGACCTGGTGCTGCCGCAACCGGATTCACCGCTGGTGGTGTTCGCGCACGGCAGCGGCTCCTCGCGGCACAGCGAGCGCAACCGGTGGGTGGCGGCCCGGTTGCAGGAGGCCGGGCTCGGCACCCTGCTGCTGGACCTGCTCACCGACGACGAGTGCGAACGCGACGCGCACGGCGAGCAGCGGTTCAACATCCCGCTGCTCACCGTGCGCGTCCTCGGCGTGCTCGACTGGTGGCGCGGCCCGCTGAGCCTGTTCGGTGCCAGCACCGGTGCCGCCGCCGCCCTCGGAGCCGCCGCGCGCCGGCCGGACTCGGTGCGCGCGGTGGTGTCCCGCGGCGGGCGGCCCGACCTCACCACCGAACCGCTCGACCAGGTGCGCGCCCCCACCCTGATGCTGGTCGGCGGCAGGCTGCCGGAAGTCCTCGAACTCAACCGGCGCACCGCAGGCCACCTCTCCGCCGAGCACGAACTCCAGGTCGTCCCCGGCGCCACCCATCTCTTCGAAGAACCCGGTGCCCTCGCCGAAGTGGCCCGAGCCACCACCACCTGGTTCACCACCCACCCCTGACCCGAGGTGTGCGGCGGGTGGTGGGGGGTAGTCCGGGGTGGTGCCGGAACTGCCTGATGTGGAGGGGTTCCGCCGGGTCGCGGAGCGGGCGGCGGGGCTGGTCGAGCGGGACGTCGAGCTGCGCGACGCGCAGGTGCTGCGCGGGGTGCGGACCGGCGAGTTCCGGGACGCGCTGCGCGGGCAGCGGCTCGGCACGCCGTGGCGGCTCGGCAAGTGGCTCGCGCTCCCGCTGGGGGACGAGTTCCCGCAGGTGCTGCTGCACTTCGGCATGACCGGGCGACTGCTGCGGTGCGAACCCGGCGACGAGGTGCACCGGCACGACCGCGTGCTGCTGGACCTCGACGACGGGCAGCTGCGGTACCGGGACATGCGCAAGCTCACCGGGCTGCACCTCGCCCGAGACCGCGAGGACCTCGACGCGCTGCTCGGCGACCTCGGCCCCGATGCGCTCGCCGCCACCGCCGCCGACTACCGGCGGCAGCTCACCCGGCGCCGGCGCGGGCTCAAATCCGCGCTGATGGACCAGGAAGTGCTGTGCGGACTGGGAAATCTCACCGTCGACGAGGCGCTGTGGCAGGCGCGGTTGCACCCCGCCCGCGGCACCGGCGACCTCGACCGGGGCGAACTGGACCGGTTCAGCCGCCGCGCGCACGCGGTGCTGCGCGGGTCCGCGAAGGTCGGGCACGTGCCGGACCGGCCGAGCTGGCTCACCGGGCACCGCGACGAACCCGACCCGCACTGCCCGCGCTGCGGCACCGGACTCGCCCGCACCACCACCGCCGGGCGGACCACCTACCACTGCCCGCACTGCCAGCCCCGAGGGTGAACGCGCCGGGGCGAACCCATCGGACCGGGGTACCGGCCCCGCCGCGGCACCCGAACCCCATCAGGCCGGGACGCCGAACCAGCGGCCGAGGGCCGCGCGCAGGGCAGCCCGATCCTCGCCCGCCCACGCGACGTGGCCGTCCGGGCGCAGCAGCAGCGCGGGCACGTCCAGCTCCTCGCTCACGTCCACGACGTGGTCGACCCGATCCGCCCAGCCGGCCGCGGAGAACTCGCCGGTCTGGTCCAGCAGCAGTCCGCGCCCGCCGTGCAGCAGCCGGTACAACCGGCCCCGCCCCAGCTCGACGTCGCGCAACCGCCCGCCCACCGACGGGTGCCCGCCCGCGGCTGCGCGTTCTCCTCGCCCCGCGGCGGAATCGCCGAAGTCGTAGCGGATGCCGATCGCCGTGACCTTCTCGATCAGGTACCGGTTCACCTCCTCGAACTCGATCAGGTCCGCGAGGACCTTCCGGACGGCTCGCGGGCCCGGCTCCGGCAGCAGCAGCTCCGTCTGCGCGCGGGACAGCTCCAGCACCTCGGCGGCCACTGGGCGCCGCTCCGCCTCGTAGCTGTCCAGCAAGCCCTCCGGAGCTCGGCCGCCCACCGCGGCCGCCAGCTTCCAACCCAGGTTGAACGCGTCCTGCAGGCCGGTGTTCATGCCCATCCCGCCCGTCGGCGGATGCACGTGCGCCGCATCGCCCGCCAGCAGCACCCGGCCGTCGCGGTACCGCTCGGCGAACCGCGTGCCGTCGCCGAAGCGGGACAGCGACCGCGGCGAGTGCGCCCCGAAATCGGTGCCCGCGACCGCGCGCAACCGCTCCCGCAGCTCGGCCATCGTCGGCGGCACCGACCGGTCCGCCGCCACGCCCCCGGACGGCACGATCACCCGGTGCAGGCCCGCGCCGCGCGGGATGGCGCCGAACCGGAACTCGGTCCGGCGCACCCGCGCGATCGTCGCCGCCAGCTCCTCCGGCGCGGCCGTCAGCTCGCACTCGGCCACCAGCGTCTCCACCCGGGACGGCTCCCCGGGGAAGCCGATGCCGAGCAGCTTGCGCACGGTGCTGCGGCCGCCGTCGCAACCCACCAGGTAGCGCGCGCGGAGCTCCGCGCCGTCCGCGAGCTCGGCGGTGACGCCCGCCGCGTCCTGCCCCAGGCCCACCAGCTCGCGGCCGCGCCGGAAGTCCACGCCCACCTGCTCGGCGTGCTCGGCGAGCAGGCGCTCCGTCACGTCCTGCGGGATCGCCAGCACGTACGGGTGCGCGGTGTCCAGGCCCGCCGGCCACCGGGGGCCGACGCCCGCGAAGAAACCGCCCGCCGTGACCCGCTCGCCGTGCGCGAGGAACGGCTCCAGCATCCCGCGCTGGTCCAGCACCTCCGCGCTGCGCGCGTGCAGGCCCAGGGCCCGAGCCTCCCCCGCCGGCTCCGCGTGCCGCTCCAGCAGCACCGCGCGCAGCCCGCCCAGCCGCAGCTCCGCCGCCAGCAACAAGCCCGCCGGACCCCCGCCGACCACGATGACGTCGATCATCGAAACCCCCGTCTTCCCAGTTGAGGGGCACAGTGTGCGGGGGTGCCGGGGTCTTGCCACAAGCCCCGGGGTGCGCTATGCGTTGAAGCAGGCGGGGAGGGCGACCCGCGTCAGCGGCGCACTCGCGCCACCAGTTCCGCCGGGCCCCGGTGCCGGAAGTTCCCGCGCCACGCCGCGGATTCCGCGGGAGCCGCCAGCGACAACTCCGGCCGCCGCGCCCGCAGCGCTCGCACCGCGCTCGCCGCGATCACCCTCGTCAACGCCGACGCCGGGCACGAGTGGATGCCGTGGCCCAGGCTCAGGTGCGGGTTCGGCGAGCGCTCCGGGCGGAACACCGCCGCGTCCGCGAACACCCGCTCGTCCCGGTTCGCCGACGCCAGCGACAGCAGCAGCGTGTCCCCGGCGCGCACCGGCACCCCGCCGATCTCCAGATCCGACAGCGGGTAGCGCGGCGCCGCCAGCAGCTGCGGCGGGTGGAACCGCAGCACCTCCTCCACGCCGGGATCGAGCAGCGTAAGTTCCGCGCCCAGCAGCCGCAGCACCGCCGAGGACACCGCGTGCACCATGATCTCGTACCAGACGAACAGCAGGTAGAACACCATGCTGGTGAGCTCGTCGTCGTCCAGGCGGCCACCGGCGCGGGCCGCCAGCAGCCCCGCCAGCAACGACTCCGCCGGGGGAGTCGACCCCAGCGCGCCGCCGATGATCCGGCGCATGTCCCGCATCGTGTCCCGCGCCCGCGGTTCCGCGCCGGGGGAGTGGCGCAGCAGCGAATCCGCCCAGCCGGTGAACTCCGCGCGCGCCTGCTCCGGCAGCGGCAGCAGCTCCGCGATCACCCGCACCGGCAGCGGGACCGCGAACTCCGCGACCAGGTCCACCTCGTCCGGCAGCGCCGCCGCCAGCCGCTCGGCGACTTCCCGCAACTGCGGCGCCAGCTCCCGCACCCGCTGCGCGGTGAAGCTCGGCGCGATCTGCCGCCGCAACCGGGTGTGCCGCGGCGGATCGCTGTTGAGCAGGTGCGCGTCCAGCTGCGGCGGCAGGTCGAACCCCGCGTAGTCCCCGCCGTGCGAGCGCGACCGGTCCAGCGCCAGCCGCTGATCGCCCAGCGCCGCCCGCACCTCCGCGTACCGGGTCACCAGCCACGCGCCCGGACCGTCCGGAGTGGACACCCGGTGCACCGGGCCGGCCGCGCGCAGCGCCGCCAGCGCCGCGAACGGATCGGGCGCGGTGAACGGATCGGTCACGGCGCCGGGCTCCGGTCCCCGTCCAGCTCCGCCAGCACCTCCCGCACCACCGGGTGCGGTTCCTGGAACGCCTTGCCGATCAGGCACGACCAGTGCGACTCCTCCGCCAAGTCGCGGTGCGGGTCCTGCTCCGGGAACCGCCACACCGCCGCCGCCGAACCGTCCATCCCGGACTCCTCGCGGATCATGTCGCTGCCCGAACCGGGGCGCCGCCCGGCCGCGTGCGCGCGCAACCCGGCCGCGATCCGGGCCGCCTCGACCGTCGCCGCCCGCTGCTCCCCGGTGAGGCCCGCGCGGTCCGCGTGCCGCTCGGCCACCGGCACCACCGCCGGGTCCAGGTAGGGCCGCAGCTCGCGCAGCAGGTCGTCGGTGGCGATCAGCCAGCGGTACTCCGCCGACTCCAGCCGCGTGTTGCGCACCAGCTCCGGATCCAGCGGCCGCAACGCCTTCAGCAGCGGACGCAGGTAGCGGCGCGCCCGCCACCGCCGCAGCAACCGCGGCACCGACGGCAGCACGTAGCCCACCGCCATCACGCTCGCCCCGACCGTCGCGCTCAGCGGCGCCGCCACCGTGCTCACCGCGTCCAGGTCCGCACTGAGCCAGGTGCCCGCCACCGCGACCACCTTCAGCACCGAGTAGCCCAGGCCGAACACCACGCCCACCGGCACCAGCGACACGCCCCACCGCAGCCACCGCTCCCGCGCGTGCGGCCGGATCCGCAGGCAGATCAGCGCGCTGCGCACCAGCCCCAGCGAGTACGCGCCCAGGTACACCGCCAGGAACAGCACCACGGCGGGCACGCCCGAGTAGTGCGCGTCGAAGTCCAGCACGTGCGGCTCGTCGTGCACCGGCGCCAGCGCGAACGCCCCCGCCATCACCAGCAGCGCCGCCACCGTGCCCAGCACCAGCACCCGGCCCGCGGGCTGCGCCTCCTCCCGCGGCCGCGCCAGGTTCACCGAGCACACCTGCAACGAGGCGGTGCACAGCACGATCGAGGAGTACACCGCCAGCGTCGACAGGTTCGGCACCCCCGACGCCGCGCCGACCGCCAGGTACACCCCGGGGATCGCGAAGTTGAACCCGCACGCCACGAACAGCAGCGCCAGCGTGATCGCACCCAGCCGCGGATCCCGCGGATCGCGCAGGAAATCGCGCAGCTTCCACGCGAACGCGCTCAGCTGCAGCAGCAGCGCCAGCGGGTAGAGGACGGCGAACACCCGATCACCCGAGGGTCGACTGGAAGCGGCGCAGGATCTCCCGCGCCTCGTCGGGAACCTGCTGCGCCTGCGGCGATTCCCACGAGCTGATCCGGCGCATCGCCACCGACGCCATCATCTCCGCCGCGGCCTCCTCCTGCGCCGAGCAGCCGGTGCGGGTCAGCACCCGGTCCAGCACCTCCGGCGGCAGCTCGCCGAACAGGGAGCGCAGCGCCGGCGCCGGATCCGACAGCGGGCGGCCCACGTGGCCCCACAGCAGGTGCATCAGCTCATGCAACCAGATGTGCCAGCGGTGCCAGCGGGTGGTGCGCGCGTCCGCGATGATGATCACGCAGCCCTCCGGCAGCAGCGCCAGCCCGCTCGGTGCGCGCGGCGGCAGCTCCACGGCCGCGAAGTAGATGTCCCGGCCCAGGTGCTCCCGCGCCCGTTCCAGCAGCTGCTGGGCGGTGAACCGGCGCGGCAGGCCGAGCGCGTCCAGCCGCTTCCCGCTGCGTCGCCGCAGCAACCAGCGCGAACTCCGGTCCGGGCCCCCGTCCCACACCAGCAGCCTCACCGCTGCTCCGGCTGCTGGTCCGCGGCGCGCAGCGCCTTGAAACCGTGCAGCACCCCGAGGATCGCGTCCGCCACGTGCTGCCGGTCCTGCTCCGGGAACTGGTCGGTGAGCTGGCGCAGCGCGACCTCCTCGACGCCGTGGCTGCGCAGCTGCCCGGCCAGCCGCCACTGCGCCAGCAGCTCCGGTGCGATCGCCGGGTCGAAGAAGTCCAGGCCCACGCCGAAGAACTCGGCGAACGCGACCACCTCGGTGAGCCGCGGGACCGCGCGGCCGGTGCGCAGGTGCCACATGTGCGTGCCGGACATCCGCACGCCGCGCGCGGTCAGCAACCCCGCCATCCGCTCGCTGCCGTAGGGCTTCCCGGTCTCCGGGTCGGGCTGCGCCGCCAGCAGTTCGGTCAGCCGCTCGGCGAACACGTGCACGCTGATGGAGCTCCCCGAGACCTGGTCCTCGGGGACGTCGGTGGCGCCGGTGCCGGCGGAGTCGGATGGGTGGGGCACGTCTCGACTGTAAGGGGTCGCGATCTCCGCGACACCGCCGATGTCATGACGATCTCGTCCACACCGGTGGTCGATGGGAGTGGATCTGTCCACCGCTGTTGATATACGATGACGGAACCCTGGGGGGTCAGGGTGCGAGTCGGGGAGTGGAGGAGTCGGGTCGGGAACTGCGGCCCGACTTCTTCGAGCCGGTCCCGCACCGGCGAGCCACGCGCCTCCCGGCGGGACCGGCGTCGAGCAAGACCGCTCCGCCGATCGCTCCCGCCGTGTCCTACAGCACCTTGTACCCGTAGGTAACCGCCCGCTTTGGCATCATCGCCGCGTCGGTCGAGCGCGACCCGACGACGAAGTCGGACGGAAGGATCGGTGTGGTGACGGGAATCGAACGCGTAGGCGTGATGGGCTCCGGGCTCATGGGGGCGGGCATCGCCGAGGTCAGCGCCCGCAGCGGGCTGGACGTCGTCGTCTCGGAGGTCGGCGAGCAGGCCGCCGAAGCGGGCCGGGCCCGCATCACCAAGTCCCTGGACCGCGCCGTCGGCCGCGGGAAGCTCGCCGAAGCCGACCGGGACGCCGCACTCGGGCGCCTCCGGTTCACCACCGCGCTGGGCGAGCTCGCCGACCGCCAGCTGGTCATCGAGGCCATCGCGGAGAACGAGCAGCTCAAGACCGGGGTGTTCGCCGAACTCGACCGGGTGCTCACCGACCCGGACGCGATCCTCGCCTCCAACACCTCCTCCATCCCGATCGCCAAGCTCGCCGCCGCCACCTCGCGGCCCGCGCAGGTCATCGGGGTGCACTTCTTCAACCCGGTGCCGGTGCTCAAGCTCGTCGAGCTGGTGCCCTCCCTGGTGACCTCCGAGGAGACCGTGCGGCGCGCCGCCGAGTTCGCCACCGACGGGCTCGGCAAGCAGACCATCCGCGCCCAGGACCGCTCCGGGTTCGTGGTGAACGCACTGCTGGTGCCGTACTTGCTCTCCGCGGTCCGGATGTTCGAGAGCGGCGTGGCCGCGGCCGAGGACATCGACAACGGCATGGTGCTGGGCTGCGCCCACCCGATGGGGCCGCTGGCGCTGGCCGACCTGGTCGGCCTCGACACGCTCAAGGCCATCGCCGACTCGATGTACGACGAGTACAAGGAGCAGCTGTACGCCGCGCCGCCGCTGCTGCAGCGGATGGTGGACGCGGGCCACTACGGCAAGAAGTCCGGCCGCGGATTTTACGAGTACTCCTCCTGAGCGGTCGCCGCCGCCGAGGGGTGGGGTGGCGGAGCCTCAGCGGGATTCTCGCTGCGGGATCGTTCTCACCGGTGGCCGCCGCCACAGGAGAAAACGCCGTCCTCGCGAGAATCCCGCTGAGAACCCGCGGCGGTGCCGGTTGCGTGCGTGGTCGCCGTTCAGCGCTTCGCGCTGGCAAGAGGAACCAGCGGCTCTCGCCGGTCAGTTGATGGTGTTGCGGAGTGCTGCGACGGCGTGGTCGCGGTGGGCGTCGAGCAGGGCCACCAGGCGTTCGGCGTCGCCCGCGGTGGCCGCGCGCACGATCGCCTCGTGCTCGGCGCGGACCCGCTCCCGGTTCGCGCCCTCGTTGTAGTAGACCGCCCGGTAGGCGTCCGTCGCGTCCCACAGCGTGCGCACGATCCGCAGCAGTCGCGGCAGCCCGCACGGTTCCAGCAGCGCGAAGTGGAACCGCCGGTTCGCCGTGATCATGCCGACCAGGTCGCCCGCCTCGGCCGCGCGTTCCACGTCCCGCGCCGCCTCCTCGATCCGCTGCAGGTCCGCCTCCGCGAAGCGGCCGGCCGCGACCCCCGCCGCCTCCGATTCCAGCAGCGCGCGCAGCCGGTACACCTCCAGCAGGTCGTCCAGCGACAGCTCGGCGACCGCGTAGCCCCGGTGCGGCCGGTAGACCACCTGGCCTTCGGCCTCCAACGTCTTCAACGCCTCCCGCAGCGGGACGCGGCTGACGCCCAGCTCGTGGGCGATCGAGTCCTGCCGGATCGGTCTGCCCGGGGCCAGCGAGCCGGTGGTGATGGCCCGGCGCAGCGCGTCCAGCACGAACGCCTGCGTGGTCGGTGGCCGGTCGTTCCCGCCCAGGTCGTGCCAGCGCAGGTCGGGCGGCGTCGGCGGTCGCGGGTTCGGGTCTGCTGGCATCGGCTCCCGCCGGTCGCTCGTGCGCGGATGGTCCCCTGGCGCCGGGCACGCGATCACTCGTTCGAGAGGCGCGAACCGTGTTGACCCGGCATCCGATCACTGTATATTGGATCCAATCCGGGAAGAGCGCAAGGCGGCTCGCCGCGCGTCCCAGGTGCCGGACTCCGGTGTTCCGCGCGGACCGCGGGACGGGTCCGGCCGGGGCCGTCGTGCGGGGATTTCCGGATCGCTGCGCGGTTTTCCCCGGCCCGAACGGGCCTGGAACCGGAAGGGTGGGTCGGTGATGGGGCGGGCACTGCCGCTGGACGGCATCGTGGTGGCGGACTTCAGCCGGGTGCTGGCCGGTCCGTACGCGACCATGTCGCTGGCCGACCTCGGCGCCACCGTGATCAAGGTGGAGCGGCCGGGCAGCGGCGACGACACCCGCGGCTGGGGTCCACCGTGGACCGACCGCGGCTCCGCCTACTTCGAGTCGGTCAACCGCAGCAAGCGCAGCGTGGTGCTCGACTTCGACGACGAGCAGGACCGGGACGCGGCCCGGGCGCTCGTGCGGCGCGCCGACGTGCTGGTGGAGAACTTCCGGCCCGGCGTGCTGGCGCGCTGCGGGCTCGACCCCGACGGCGCGCGCGAGCTCAACCCCGCGCTGATCTACGCTTCCGTCTCCGGCTTCGGCAGCGGGCCCGGCGCCGACCTGCCCGGCTACGACTTCGTGGTGCAGGCCGTCGGCGGGCTGATGAGCATCACCGGCGCACCGGACGGGCCGCCGACCAAGGTCGGGGTCGCCGTCGTCGACGTGCTCACCGGCAAGGACCTCGCGCTCGGCATCCTCGCCGCGCTGCGGCAGCGGGACGCCACCGGGCTGGGGCAGCACGTCGAGGTCAACCTGCTCTCCAGCCTGCTCGCCGCCCTGGTCAACCAGATGAGCGGCCTGCTCACCACCGGCATCGCGCCCGAGCGGATGGGCAACCGGCACCCCAGCATCGCCCCCTACGAGACGCTGCGCTGCGAGGACGGGCTGCTCGCCGTGGCCGTCGGCAACGACGCGCAGTTCCGCCGGTTCACCGAGGCGCTCGGCCTGATCGGGATGGCCGACGACCCGAGGTTCGCCGCGAACGCCGAACGCGTCGCGAACCGGGCGGAACTGGTGCGGCGCCTGGAGAACGTGCTCGGCGCCCGGCGGGCCGGCGACTGGCAGGACCGGCTGCACCGGGCCGGCATCGCCTGCGGCCAGGTCAACGACCTCTCGCACGCGGTGCACTACGCCGAATCGCTCGGTCTGCGGCCGGTGGTCGACCCCGGCGACGGGGGCGTGGCCCAGGCCCGGATGCCGATCGAGTTCTCCGACCTCGACGTCGCCGACCCGCTCGCCCCGCCGCAGCTCGGCGAACACACCGACGAGGTGCGCGGCTGGCTCGCCGCGGACCCGAGCCCGTTGCCACCGCTGTCCGACGACCCAGCCCGAGGAGGCCACCGATGAGCGCCAAACCCGACTTCGATCCCCGCGATCCGCTGGGCATCGACGCCGAGCTGACCACCGAGCAGCTCGCGCTGCGCGACAGCGTGCGGGCCTTGTGCCGGGACCTGGTGCGGCCGCACGTCGCGGACTGGTTCGAACGCGGCGAGTTCCCGCAGGCGCGCGAACTCGCCCGCGAGCTGGGCAAGCTCGGCGTGCTCGGCATGCACCTGGAGGGCTACGGGTGCGCGGGCGCCTCCGCCGTCGACTACGGCGTGGCGTGCGAGGAGCTGGAGGCCGCCGACTCCGGGCTGCGCTCGCTGGTGTCGGTGCAGGGCTCGCTCGCGATGTACGGCATCTGGCGCTGGGGCTCCGAGGAGCACAAGCAGCAGTGGCTGCCGAAGATGGCCGCGGGCGAGGCCATCGGCTGCTTCGGGCTCACCGAACCCGACCACGGCTCGGACCCGGCGTCGATGACCACCCGAGCCCGGCGGGACGGTTCGGACTGGGTCCTCGACGGCCGCAAGATGTGGATCACCAACGGCAGCATCGCCGACGTCGCCGTGGTGTGGGCGCAGACCGAGGAGGGCGTGCGCGGCTTCGTCGTCCCCACCGATACCCCGGGATTCGCCGCACCGGAGCTGAAGAAGAAGCTGTCGCTGCGCGCCTCGGTGACCAGCGAGCTGGTGCTCGACGAGGTGCGCCTGCCGGATTCCGCGGCACTGCCCGGAGCCGTGGGCCTGCGCGGGCCGTTGAGCTGCCTGAACGAAGCCCGCTACGGCATCGTCTGGGGCGCCACCGGCGCGGCTCGCGACTGCCTGGAGACCGCGCTGGACTACGCGCGCGGCCGGGAGCAGTTCGGCAAGCCCATCGCCGGGTTCCAGCTCACCCAGCAGAAGCTCGCCGACATGGCGGTGCGGGTGCAGAACGCGCGGCTGCTCGCGCTGCACCTCGGCAAGCGCAAGGACGCCGGAACCCTGCTGCCGCAGCAGGTCAGCTTCGGCAAGCTCGACAACGTGCGCGGCGCGCTGGAGGTCGCCCGTTCCGCGCGCACCGTGCTCGGCGCCAACGGGATCTCCCTGGAGTACCCGGTGATCCGGCACATGACGAACCTGGAATCGGTGCTCACCTACGAGGGAACCGGCGAGATGCACGCCCTGACCATCGGCCAAGCGCTCACCGGGAGCAACGCGTTCCGGTAGTGGCGTCCCGGCCGGTCGTGACGGGTGATCAGGACCGGCCGGGGATCAGCCAGGCCGGCTCACCAGATGGTGAAGCCGCCGTCGGCGACGACGTTGCTGCCGGTGACGAAGCTGCTGGCCTCGGACGCGAGGAACACCGCGACCGGGCCCAGCTCCTCCGGACGACCGGCGCGGCCCATCGGGGTCTGCTCCATCCAGCCGTTGAACCACTCCGGCTGGGTGTTCTGCACGCCCAGCAGCAGGTCGGTCCCGGTGTAGCCCGGCGAGATCGAGTTGACCCGGACGCCGCGGCGAGCCCACTCACCGGCGAGCGACTTGGTCAGCATGATGACGCCGGCCTTGGACGCGTTGTACGAGACCTGCGGCTGCGGGTGGTTCGAGATCATGCCCGACATCGAGGCGATGTTGATGATCGAGCCGGCCCCCTGGGCGAGCATCTGCTTGCCGACCTCGCGGGAGCAGTAGAACACCCCGTCCAGGTTCAACCCGACGACGCGGCGCCAGGACTCGTCGCTCATCTCCTCGGCGGGCTCGTTGCGCACCATGCCCGCGTTGTGCACGGACACGTCGATGCGACCGTGGTCGGCCACGATCCGGGCCACCCCGTCGGCCACCGCGGCCGAGTCCGTCACGTCGAGCGGGAGGAAATCGCCCTCGACCTGCTCGGCGGCCGCCTTGCCGGTCTCCGGGTTGATCTCGCCGATCACCACGTGGGCTCCCGCCGACCGCAGCGCCTTCGCGATCTCCAGACCGATTCCCTGCCCGGCACCGGTCACCAGCGCCACTTTGTCCTGGAGGGAGAAAACCTCGGTACCCAACTTGTCACCTTCCCGAAAAACCGACCTGACGGGTGCAGCCTTGCACACGTTCGCGCCCGGTCGGCGAACCCCGCCGCAGATATCAAACAAGCGCCGAGTTCGTGAGAAATTGCGACGTGCGCGCCGCCGGGAGGACCGCGGAACGGACGTTCGCACTGATCATCGGCCCGGCGCCATCCCGGACCCGAGAATTCCCCCGCACCACCCGGAAATCGCGGAAGACCGGAGCAGTGCGAGCGGAACACCGGAGCAGCGGTGCCGCGCGGCAGAAGTGGAGGGGGCAGCCCGTCAGGTCAACGGCGGCGGGAGCACGGTGTGCGTCCAGTCGCTCGCCTGCTCGTAGGCGTGACCGAGTTGCAGCAGCGGCCACTCGCCGTGCCCGGGGCCGATCAGCTGCACCCCGGTCGGGAATCCCGCGTCGTTGAACCCGGCGGGCAGGTTCAGCACCGGATGCCCGGACAAGGTCCACGGCGCCGACACCTCCATCCACCGGTGGTAGGTGTCCATCGCGGTGCCGTCGATCTCCGCGGGCCAGCGCAGATCCGCGTCGAACGGGAACACCTGGGTGCTGGGCGCGAGCAGGAAGTCGAAGCGGTCGAACAGGTCCGACACGGACTCGCGCCACGCGTCCCGGCCGGCGCGCGCCGCAGCGATGTCGCGCACCCCCAGCTCCAGGTAACCGTCCACCTCGTACTGCGCCTCCGGTTTCATCCGGGCGCGGGCGGTGGGGGAGCGGTGCACCTCGTGCAGCGACTCGCCGAGCATCCACCGCCGCCACAGCAGGAACGTCTCCCACGCCTGCTCGACGGGCAGCCGTGGCGCCGGTTCCACCACGCAGCCCAGCCGCTCGAACAGCCGTGCCGCGTCCGCGCACAGCTCCAGCACGCCCGGCTCCGTCGGCAGGTAGCCGTCGAAGTCGCCCACCCAGCCGATGCGCAGGCCCGCGACGTCGCGGCGCGGGGATCCGGTGAACAGCGCCGGGTCCTGCGGCAGGCTCAACGGCGCCCGCTCGTCCGGACCGGCCATCGTGGACAGCAGCATCGCCAGGTCCCGGATGGTGCGCGCCATCGGCCCCACCACGGACGGTTCGCCGAGGAACCCGGGCGTGGGCACCCGGCCGAACCCGGGCCGCAGCGACAGCACGTTGCAGAACGCGGCGGGCGTCCGCAGCGAACCCATGAAGTCGCTGCCGTCGGCGACCGGCAGCATCCGCATCGCCAGCGCCGCCGCGGCGCCGCCGCTGCTGCCCCCGGCGGTGCGGGACAGGTCGTACGGGTTGGTGGTGGTGCCGAACAGCGAGTTGAAGGTGTGCGAGCCGAGCCCGAACTCGGGGACGTTCGTCTTGCCCACGACGATCGCGCCGGCCTCCTTCATCCGGCGCACGAACAGCGCGTCCGCCGTGGCGGGTTCCTGCCGCTGGAAGCCCTGCGTGGTGGGGAAGCCGGCCGCGTCGCTGAGGTCCTTCACCGCGATCGGGAACCCGTGCATCCACCCGGCGCACTCGCCGCGGTCCAGCTCGGCGTCCCGGGCGCGGGCCTGCGCGAGCACGTCCTCCTCGTCGGCGCGGGAGACGATGGCGTTGACCAGCGGGTTGAACCGGTCGATCTGGGTGAGGAACGCTTCGGCGACCTGCACGCAGCTCAGCTCGCGCTGCCGGATCGACCAGGACAGCTCGACCGCGTCGAGCCGCACGGGCTCGGGCACGTTCGCCGACGGGATTCCGCTCAACTCGGCGCCCACCCGGCCCGCCTCCAGTCCGCGTCCACACGTGGCCGTCGATGGCCACCTGATCGACCGTGGCGGGTGGCGGGCGCGACGTCAAGACGGCGGACGAGCGCATTCGCGTGGCGCGCCGGAGGGATGCGTCACGTTAGCGTTGCTAAACGGTTCCGCGGTTCACACGCTGGTGGCGGGCTTGCCCGCCGGTGGCGGCCGACGAACGGAGGAGGACCGATGGCGGCAGCGGTGGTCGGTGGCGGTCCCCCGCAGGTACGCCAGGTCGGGCCCGTCCGGGTGCTCAGCTCGGTCGCGGCGGTCGTCACCGTCGGTGTGTTCCCGGTGTTCCTCGTCGGCGGGCTCGGCGTCCAGCTGCAGCGGGAACTCGGGTTCGGCGCCGCGCTGCTGGGCGGTTCGGCCGCCGCGTTCTTCGCCGTCGCGGCCCTCGCCTCCCGCTTCATGGGCTGGGTGGTGGAGCGCATCGGCTCCCGGCTGGGCATGCGCCTGGGCGCCGCGGGCAGCGCGGTGTGCCTGCTGGGCATCGCGACGGTGCGCGACGCGGGCTGGCTCCTGGTGCTGCTGTGCCTGTCCGGGCTGCCGAATTCGCTGGCGCAGCCCGCGGCGAACCTGCTGATCACCCAGGGCGTGCCCGCGCACCGGCGCGGCACGGGGTTCGGCGTGAAGCAGTCCTCGATCCCGCTCGCCACGCTGCTCGCCGGGGCGGCGGTGCCCGCGATCGCGCTGACCATCGGCTGGCGCTGGGTGTTCGTGTTCGCCGGGATCGCCGGGCTGCTGGCCGCGGCGTTCGTGCCCTCGCTGCCGCAGGCGAAGCGCTCCACCCGTCCCGCGGCGGCCGGATCGGGCGGGGAATCCCGGTTCGTGGCGCTGCTGCTGATCGCCATCGCCGGCGGGCTCGGTTCGGCCGCCGCCAACGCGCAGGGCGCGTTCGTGACCACCACCGCCGTGGACGTCGGGTTCAGCCCGTCGGCCGCGGGACTGGTGCTGTCGCTGGCGTCGGCGGCCGGGCTGACGATCCGGCTGCTGGCCGGGGTGGTCGCCGACCGCTGGGAGGTGAACCTGCTGCGGGTGATCACGATCATGCTGGTCGTCGGCTCGCTCGGGTACGCGCTGATGGCGGCGGGGTCGACGACGTTGTTCCTGATCGGCGTGTCCATCGGGTTCGGCGCGGGCTGGGCGTGGCCGGGGCTGCTGAACTTCTCCGTCGCCAAGATCGCTCCGGATCGGGTGGCGAGCGCGACGTCGTTCACCCTCGCCGGCATCTACTTCGGCGGCATCGCGGGACCGCTGCTGTTCGGGTTCCTCGGCGAGCACGCCGGTCTCGCCACGGCGTGGCTCGCCGCGGGGGCGGCCGCGATCACCGCCGGAATCCTGCTCCTCTTCGTCCGCCCC
The DNA here is from genome assembly GCF_020176775.1 of Saccharopolyspora sp. 6M. Taxonomy (NCBI): domain Bacteria; kingdom Bacillati; phylum Actinomycetota; class Actinomycetes; order Pseudonocardiales; family Pseudonocardiaceae; genus Saccharopolyspora; species Saccharopolyspora sp. 6M. The sequence goes on along the minus strand of NZ_JAIUJZ010000214.1, from coordinate 1,259 downwards.
GCATCCAGGTGAACGGCCCACCCACCCGATGGACGTGGGCCGAGGGCCCACTCACCCGGAGGCGTCGCCTTGGGGCCGGGGGTGCTTGTTCGATCAGGGTTTGCGGGCGAGGCCGCCGTGGAGGATGCGGTAGCGGGGGTGGCGGTGCGGCGGCTGGTCCGGTTCCGGCCGCCAGTCGCCGATGTAGCAGGTGCCGGGCGGCTGCCGTGCGAACGCGCCGAAGCACTCGGTGATCCACTCGGCGGGGCGCGCCACCACCGGGTCCGCGGTCTCCTCGTAGAACGCCGCCAGCAGGTTCATCGGCTCGGGCTCCTCGCTGGCGCACAGGTGGGAGAGCACGAGCGCGCTGCCGGGCACCACCGCGTCCTGGTAGGCGCGCACCAGCCGCATCGGATCGTCGTCGTCTTCCACGAAGTGCAGCACCGCCGACATCACCAGCGCGACCGGCTCGGAGAAGTCGATCAGGTTCGCGACGTCGCGGGAGCCGAGGACCGCGTCGGGTTCGCGGATGTCGGCGTGGATGATCGCGGCGCGCGGTTCGGCGTCGAGCAGCGGCCTGCTGTGCGCGACGGTGAGCGGCTCGTTGTCCACGTACAGCACGCTGAACCGGCGGGTGCGGCGGGCGGCGACCTCGTGCACGTGCCCGATGGTCGGTATCCCGGAGCCGAGTTCGAGGAACTGCCGCACGCCGCGCGCCAGCAGGTGCTCCACGGTGCGCCGCAGGAACGCCCGGTTGTCCCGGAACACCCCGGCGACGCCGGGCATCGCACTCTGCAGCCGCTCGGCGAATTCGCGTTCCACGCCGAAGTTGTGGCCACCGCCGAGGAACGCGTCGTAGATCCTCGCCGCGCAAGGCCGGTCGATGTCCATCTCCCTGGACAACAGGCGTTGCGCGTCGACCATGATGTGCTCCTCGTTCCTCCGTCGGCGACACCGTACAGTAGTCGTTGTTTCACACACCGTGTCGAAGCGGGGCGGGTCCGCGCGGGGCCCTCACAGACGGAACCGCAGTCGAGCACCCGGTGGCTACGGCCGATCGGGGGGTATGGTCGTGATCGTCCGGGGATGCCGGTATGCGCATGTCCGGCCCTGTTCTTGAGAGCGCCCGCGGCCGCGCGACTGCGGCTGTTCGGGCGGCGGAAAACCCACTCCTGGAGGTGTACGTGTCCGAGGTTCGCGCCGTCGTGGCGACCGGCAAGGGAGCGCCGGTCGAGGTCGTCGACATCATCGTCCCCGATCCGGGTCCGGGTGAGGCGGTG
>NZ_JAIUJZ010000213.1:0-5361 GCF_020176775.1 Saccharopolyspora sp. 6M | reverse complement strand
GGGTTCGACTTGGCGGGCGATCTTCTCGGCCTCGCCGCAGGGGTCGGGGATACCACCGGGGAAGATCTCGTTCACGGTGACGATCGCGACTCCGCCGCCCGCGTCGACGAGGACGTTGCAGATCCCGCGGTCCGTGGCGCCTGCACTGACGCCGGTGGCGGCGGCCCTGCCGTTGATGTCGAACTTCTGGTAGCTGTCCCAGTTCCCGTGGGTCGCGTAGCTGCCGACCGTCTCGTCCTGGTTCTTGTACAAGGTCAGCATGGCGCTCTCACCCTCGAAGGAGCAGCCCGGTTCGAAGGAGACGTCTTCGACGCGTTCGGGCGCACCGCCAACCCCCGCAGCGGCCAAGTCGTCCGGTGTGAAGAACGCGCACGGATCCAGGTCTTTGAGCCCGGATGCCTTGGGCTGCGGCTCGGGGGAGTTCTGCTCCGACCCTGGGTCCGTGCCTCCCAACGCGCAGCCGGACACGCCGAACAGTCCGGCGCAAACAACGGTGGCGAGCAACCGGCGGGAACGTCGGGTCACTGGATACCTCTCTGCATGTCTTCAGCGATCTGATCATCGGTGGATCGGTAGTCTTTGGCGGCTGCGCGGAAGGCGTCCGCCTGTTCCATGAGGACTTTCATCAGCTCGTTGACCAGCGGAATTGCTCCGGAGTCCGGATGCTGTGCCTTGTCCTTGAACCGTTGCGCCAGCTGCTGGCCGTCGGGATAGTCTCCCAACCCGGTAAGGCGGGTGATCTGATCGGTTCGTCGAAGGAGTTTCGCGAGCGCCCGCACCTCCTCCTCAACCCTCTTCGCCGCCCGTTCCGCGACTTCCGGGTCGAGCGCGAGCTTGCCCGCCCCCACCTGCTGGTTGATCCATTGGGTCTGCGATCGGACCTGGTTCAGTCCTTCCGCCGCCCCGGCGAATCCCCCGTCTCCGCCAGCCATGCGCCCCTCCGCCGGTTGATCACGTGTGCCACGGATCGTAGCGAGGTGGTGACGGCGCGGGTGGTGGTTTCCGCTGCGCCGACCGGGTAGCGCTACACGGCGGCTTCGGCGGGGGCGCGGCGGAGGATGTCGTTGACGGTCTCCTCGGGGGCCTGCTCGGAGGTGTCGAGCCACAGGCCGAGGCGGGGCGTCTCTTCGCGCAGCACCGCGTCGAGCGCTCGGACGGACCACTCGTCGTAGGCGACCTTCCCGCGCGCTGCTTCCCGTGCCCCGATCTCCTCCGGGCTCGGCGCGAGCACCACCAGGTACAGCGGCCGGGTGCGGATGGTGGCCGCGAGTTCGGGGAGGTGTTCGCCGAGCACGACGTCCTGGGTGATGACGGTGAACCCGGCGGCGGTGTACTGGTCGCAGGACTGGGCGGTGAGCCGGTGGCGCAGCCGCAGTTGCCGCTGCGCCTCGTCGGTGGCGTCGGGCGCCATGTCCACCCGCCCGTTGATGATCATGCGGCGGAACAGGTCGCCGCGCAGGTGCACCGAGTTCGGCAGCCGTTCGGCGAGCAGCTGCGCCACCGTGGACTTGCCTGCGGCCTGGATCCCGGTGATCACGATGGCGGCCTGGGCGAAGGGCTCAGCGGCCATGGGCGGTTCTCCTCGGCGGCGCGGATGTCGGGCGGTACTCGACGGGGACGTCGCGCGGGTCGGTGGTTCGGCGCGGTCCGGTCGCGGCGCGCCTCTTCCCCGAGGAGATCGACTCCAGCCTAGCGCCGCCCGCCCGCCGGTTTCGCCCGATTCCGCGAAGTGGTTCCCTCCGCTCCCAGCTCATCGGATCGTGAGAACCTGCGGGCATGCGGATGCGTCCGGAGCGGAGCGCGGTGCTGTTCGACATCGACGGCACCCTGATCGACTCGACGGCGGTCGTCGAGCACGTGTGGTCGCGGGTGGCGGCCGCGTTCGGCGTGCCGCGCGAGCCGGTGCTGGCGGTGTGCCACGGGAAGCGGGACGCGGACGTGGCCGCCGAGTTCTTCCCGGAACCGGTGCGCGCCGAGGTGCTGGCGGAGGTCGCGCGGCTGGAGCTGGCCGCCGCGGACGCGGTGGTGGCGGTGCCCGGCGCGGCGAACGTGCTGGGGCAGCTCGATCCGCGGCGGTGGGCGGCGGTGACCTCCGGCGGCCGCGAGCTGATGACGGGCAGGCTCCGGGCGGCGGGCCTGCCGCTGCCGTGCACGCTGATCTGCGCGGAGGACGTGTCCCGCGGCAAACCCGATCCGGAGGGCTACCTGGCGGCGGCCCGGGAGCTGGTGGTGGATCCGGCGGACTGCGTGGTGGTGGAGGACTCGCCGCCGGGCGTGGCGGCGGGCGTCGCCGCGGGCGCGCTGGTCGCGGCCGTGACCACCACGCACCCGCGGGAAGCGCTCGGCGGGGCGCACGTGGTGCTGCCGGAGCTGTCGGCCGTGCTGGGATTGCTCTGATGGTGAAGCTGGACCGGTTGATCAACGTGCTCGGCGGCTACGGGGCGCGGCTGGAGTGCGCGCCGCGCGGGCGGGACGTGGAGCTGCGCGGGGTGGCGCTGCACGATTCGGCGGGCACCGACGAGGTGCTGCTGGCCGTCGGCGTCGAACCGGGCGCGATCGGCGAGCTGCTGCGCACCACGATGGCCGCGGTGGTGCTGCTGCGCGAGGTCGCAGGCCCGGAGCTGGCGGTGGCCCGCGAGCGGGGCGTCGCGGTGGTGCTGGTCGACGGCGACGTGCTGTGGGGGCAGTTGGCGGCCGTCGTCTACGGACTGGTGCTGGAGGGCCGCGAAACGGAGGCGGGCCGCGGCCCGACGGACCTGTTCGCGCTGGCCGATGCGCTGGCGGCGTCGGTGGGCGGCCCGGTGACCATCGAGGACCGGCATTCGGGGGTGCTGGCGTATTCGAGCAGGCAGGAATCGGCGGACCGGGCGCGGCTGGCGACGATCCTGGGCAGGCGGGTGCCCGCGGAGATCCGCGCCGAGCTCGCGTCGCGCGGCGTGTACGCGCACCTGGCCTCGTCGGACGAGCCGTTCTTCGCCGAACCGATGCCGGAGTTCCACGGCCGCGCCCTGGTGGCGGTCCGCGCGGGGCGGGAACTGCTCGGGTCGATCTGGGTGGAGGTGCCGGAGCCGCTGAGCCCGGAGCGGGCCGCGGCGCTGCGCGAAGGGGCCCGCACCGCTTCGCTGCACCTGCTGCGGGCGCGCGCCAGCGCCGACCTGGAGCGGCAGGTCGAATCGGACCTGGTGATCGGGCTGCTGGAGGGCCAGGCGGACGCACCCGCGGTGCTGAGCAGGCTCGGGTTGCGCGGCACCGGTTTCCAGGTGGTGGCGGTGCAGGCCGAGGACGCCCAGGACGCGGCGGTGCTGATCGCGTTCGAACGCGCCACGTCCGGCTTCGGCTGGGCGCGGCCGGGGCGCAGCGCGCTGTTCGCGAACACCGTCTACACGGTGTTGCCCGAGGCGGAACCGGGGGAGCGGTGGTTCCGGCGGCTGCTGCGGGAGATGCCCGCGGAGGTGCGGCTGCGCGCCGGGGTCGGTGGTGCCGCGGAACCCCTGGAGCTGCCGGTGAGCAGGCGGGAAGCGGACGAAAGCCTCGCCGTCGTCGGTTCCCGCGAGATCGTCGGCTACGACGACGCCTGGCACGAGATCCTGCTGCGCAGGCTCCGCAACGCGGCCTCCGGTGGCCGGTTGCCCGCACGCGGCCCGGTGCGGCAGCTGCACCGCCACGACGCCGAGCACGGCACCCGGTACGCGGCGACGTTGCGGGAGTGGCTGCGCTGCCAGGGCGATCCGGGGGCGGCGGCGCGGCGGCTCGGCGTGCACGCGAACACGGTGCGCTACCGGATGCGGAAGATGACCGAGGTGGCGCCGATCGACGTGACCGACCCGGACCAGCGGCTCGCGCTGATCGTCGCGCTGCTCATCGAATAGTTCCGGATCACCAAACGGCGGCGCCCAGGTTGTGCGGATCTGACAACCGGACCGGCGCCGTGGCCCAGCACACTCGGATGCAGCCGAGCTGAGGAGGGCGAACATGGCTGGCAACGACCAGACGCCGCGGCACGTGGTGGTCGCGGGTGCCGGTGCCGTCGGGTTGTCGACGGCGTGGTTCTTGCAGGAGCACGGCGTGCGGGTCACGGTCGTGGACCGGGACGGCGTGGCCGCCGGTTCGTCCTGGGGCAACGCGGGCTACCTGGCGCCGGCGTTCTCCATCCCGCTGCCGGAGCCGAGCGTGCTGCGCTACGGCCTGCGCTCGCTGCTGGACCGCAACGCCCCGCTGTACGTGCCGGCGAAGGTCGACCCGGGCCTGTGGGCGTTCCTGGCGCGCTTCGCGGCGCACTGCAACATGGGGTCGTGGCGGCGTGCGATGCAGCCGTTCGTGCCGATGAACAACGAGTGCCTGGACGCGTTCGACGCGCTCACCGCCGGTGGCGTGGCGGCCCCGACCCGGTCCGCGCCGATCACCGCCGGGTTCGAGAAGGCCGAGCAGGTCGCCGACCTGCGCCGCGAGTTCGACCTGATCCGCGAGTCCGGGCAGGACGTGCAGGTCGTGGAGTCCTCGGTCGCCGAGGCGCAGGTGCCGCAGCTGTCCTCGCACATCGAGGCGGTGCTGCGCATCGAAGGCCAGCGCTACGTGGACCCCGGCGAGTTCGTGCGCTCCCTCGCCCGCTCCGTGGAGCAGCGCGGCGGCACGATCCGCACTGGTTTCGCCGTGCAGGACGTGCGGCGCGAGCGCGGCGGCGTCGTGCTGCGCTCCGCCGACGACGCGATCACCGCCGACACGGTGGTGCTGGCCACCGGTGCCTGGCTGAGTGCGCTGGCGAAGCCGCTCGGCGTGCGGACCGCGGTGCGCGCGGGCCGCGGCTACTCGTTCACCGTGCCCACCGAGGAACCGGTGCCCGGCCCGATCTACCTGCCCGCCGTGCGGGTGGCCTGCACGCCGTACCAGGGCGGGCTGCGGGTCGCCGGAACCATGGAGTTCCGCTCCCCGGACGCCAAGCTCTACCCGGAGCGCATCGCCGCCATCGAACGCTCGGCGAAACCGCTGCTGCGCGGCGTGTCCTGGGCGGACCGCAAGGACGACTGGGTCGGCGGGCGGCCCGTCACGCCCGACGGGCTGCCGCTGATCGGCGGGACCGCGATGCCCGACGTGTTCGTCGCCGGTGGTCACGGCATGTGGGGGCTCACCCTCGGTCCGCTGACCGGGCGGCTGCTGTCCGAGCAGATCGTCACCGGCAAGCAGCCCGACCAGCTGCGGCCGTTCAACCCGCTGCGCTGACGCGCCACGAAGACCATTTCCTGGAGAGCAGGGGCCCCCCCGGCCGCAGCCGCGGCCCCCGCCCGCGGTACACCCCCCGGGGCACCCGGCAGGGGGGGGAGGTGCGTGTAGGCGTGGGGGGGGGGGGGGGCGGGGGGGGCGGGG
>NZ_JAIUJZ010000212.1:0-14201 GCF_020176775.1 Saccharopolyspora sp. 6M | reverse complement strand
CTCCCCCCGCCCCTCCGCGGCGGGCTCCCCCCCGGGCCGGGCGTGCTACCGACCACTTCTTTTGCGGGCCGGGCGCCGCCGCGCGCCCCCGCGGGCCCCCCCCCCTGCCCGCGTTCCACCCCCGGGTCAGCCGGACTGCTGGAGCTTGTCCTTCTCCGCTTGCGGGAGGTGGCAGCCGGTGCTGCCGGAGAGGACGGTGCGTTTGGCGGTGCCGAAGCGGTAGCCGGCGCCGTAGGCATCGCTGCCGACGATCTGGTGGTCGGCGGGGCGGCTGACGACGGTTTCGGGTGGTGTGAAGCCGTATTCGGCGCTGATGCGGGCGACGATCTGTTCGGCGTGGGGCCATTCGGGGTCGGGGATGTTGCCTTCGGTTGACCAGACGCCGAGGGTTTGGCTTTCGGCGGTGGTCGTGAACTCGTTGAAGCCGGTGCAGCCGGAGTTGTGCAGTTCCCGGACGTAGTTCCAGCTGATCCAGGGGTAGGCGACTGCCAGTTCGTCCCTGACTCTGGTCAACATCTCTTGGTAGCGAGCACTGGCCTCTTCCATGCTGGGGCGGCTCAAGAGCTCGGCGCGCTGATCTTCCATGCTTCCTTCCGACTCTTGTCCCGGTTCCACTCCACAGGCGGTCAGGCTCATGACAAGCGCTGTCAGGAGCATCAAGCGTTTCATGAATCTTCCCCGGTCGGTATGCATACGATCACCTGCGTTCGACCACCGTTCGATCAGGAAGCCCAGCAGCGACGGCGGCGGCGTTGTACTGACTCGTGTTGCCACGGTTCAGGTAGCCGTCGGGGCCTCCTGTGTTGTGTCCGATCGATTCGTTGAGGTGCTGACCATCAGGCGTGATCTCTTCACCTGTCGAAAGGTGGCGGAAGTCGGCTTGTTTCGAGGGATCCCCGCCGAACCATGAGAGGTCTGCGACCAGATCGCGCTTTGATTCGATGTTGTATAGCTGCCCAGCTGGGACGTTCAACTCCGATGGGTGGGCAGTGCCGACTCCAGGCGAGCCCATGACAACAGCTGCGTCAACGCCCACTCCATCGTGCTGCAAGGCATAGCCAGTGGTCGTCGACCCGTAGGAATGCCCCATCGCGACCAGGTGGGGGTTGTCGTCGCGCGATGCGTTGATGCCGCGGTAGAAGTCGGCGAGTTTGTCGCCACCACGTTCTGCGGACGTAGAGCTCGCTACCGAGTCAGATCCAAGCGAGTCGTTGATCTGAGGTGCTTCGTACCCGAGCCAAGTGACGGCTGCTACGTCTCCGCCGTCTCCATACTGTTGAGACTGAGCGGTCGCATCTTGCTGCAGAAGGTCCATGCTCTTGTCGTAATCGTTGAGGCTCCCGCCTTCGACCGTGCTGTTGAGGCCAGGGGTGAACACACTGACGTGTTCGGCAGTGTCGACGTTCCCGACAGCGATCGCCGCCTTCGTGCGTTCACCGGACGTGTCGAGCACCAGTAGCTGGCGGTCCGTCTTCTTCGCCGTGGCTTCGACCTCGTCCAGGGACTTCAGCTTGGCTTCGACCTGGTCGAGGGGGCGCCGGTACTCGGCTTCGAGGTTCCTGGCGCCGGGTCCCTTCGGAACCTTCTTGATCTGCTCGCGGAGGCGGTTCGCTTCGGCGTTGAGCACGGCCCGCTCGTCGTCGATCTTGTTGACGTTGGCGGTGTGGCGGACGGTGGCGGGGATGCCGTCCATGCCGCCGAGCCAGGCCGGGGGAGCGGCGGCGAGCGCGGACTTCGTCTCGGCGGGCAGGGACTTCCACCATTCGGCGTTCTTCGCCGGGTCGCCGGGCGGCGGGGGTTCGATGGTCTCGCCGAGGCCGCGGGCGTCGCCGAGGGCGGCCGCGTCGGCGAGGGTCTTCGCCCCTCCGGTGTCCATCAGGTCTTTGTCCGCGTCGCCGAGGACCTTCGCGAGTTCGCGGTCCGCGTCGTCAGCGCGCGCGAGGATGCGTTCGACCCGGTGGACGAGGTCGGGCCGGATGCGCTCGTGCCGGTCGGCGTCGACGTCGGCGGCCTCGTCGGGCCGGGTGCCGGGCGGGGTGCCGAGATCGTCGACGCCGCCGTCGTCGGTGATCGCGAAGTGGTGGGCGTGCGCGAGCGCGTCGGCCTCGACCAGTTCGTTCCCGACCGCCCGGATCTCGTCGGCGGTGGCGATGGCGGCGGTGCGGACGGTGGAGATCTCCAGCACGAGTTCCCGGAGCCGTTCGCCGAGCTTCGCGTGCTCGGCGGTGGCGGCGTCCGCGGCCTTGCCCTGCCATTCGCGGGGACGCCCGGACCCGGCGAGTTCGTCGTCGAGCTGCACGAGCCGGTCCTGCCGGTCCTTGAGCTCGTCGATGGCGTCGTCGAGCAGGTCCGCGTTCCAACGCCGCAGGTCGCCGAGGAGCACCATCACGCACCACCGCCCTGAGCCGCGTGCAACCCGTCCGCGGCGGTGCCTTCGCGGCCGTCGTAGTCGCGGGCGCTGCCGGACAGCGAGTCCGCGTAGTGCTCGACGTCCCGGTTCCACCCGTCGAGCGAGCCGCGCCAGCTGCCGCCGGTGTGCTCGGCGGCCGGAGCCGACGCCGAGCCCGGCATCGCCTCCGCGATCTTGTCGGTGGCCGGTTCCAACCGCACCGACCTGGCCTGTTCGGCGGCGGACCGAGCGGCTTTCGCCGCGTCCTCCAGCGCCGTCGTGACGACCTCGTAGCCCACTGCACCCCTCCTCGCGGGGCAGGACCTTAACAGCGCGGAGCGGCGCGGCGGCCGCATTCCGGACGATCTCCGCGCCGAGTCACATCCGACCGGAACCGATCGCCCGCAGGAAGGCGCCGAACGCGTTCCGGCTCACCGCGAGCACCGGTCCGGCCGCGTCCTTGGAGTCGCGGATGCCGACGACGGAGTGCTGCACGGCGATCTCCACGCAGGCGCCGCCGTTTCCCTGGCTGCGACTGGCCTTCCGCCAGTCGGCGGAGTCGGGCACGAACGCGATCTCGACGCACTGGCCGCCGCTGGAGCTGCTGCGGCTGGATTTGCGCCAGACGGCTGTCGAGAAGTCCGGGTGCATGATCGCCCTTTCGATGATCGCCTATTCGTGCGTGGCGGCCACCATAGCGATGAAATCTTGCGACTCGTGCTCCGGCAGTGCAGCCGCCCGAAGTCGTTCGAAGACGATGCTGTAGCGCGTGAACTCCGCCGGTTCGTGGAGGTAGGTAGCACCCAGCACGTCTTCGAGGTAGACGGCCGAAAGCTGTTGCTCGGCAAGGTGGAGCAGCGTTGCGGAAGACGCCACTGAGATGCGGTTCGGCACGCTGAACGGGAGAACCCTGAGGTCCACGTTCGGTTTGGAAGCCGTTTCGGCCAGGTGCTCCAGCTGCGCACGCATGATCTTCCCGCTGCCTTGAACGCGGCGAAGCGCGGTTTCACTGAGGACGACCTGCAAGTTCAGCGGTTTGTGCCGACGAGTGAGGACCGATTGGCGATCGAGCCGGGTCTGCACCTGGCGTTCGATCATCCTCGGATCTGCGGCAGGTTCCCAGGCGTGGATCATCGATCGGGCGTAGTCGTGGGTCTGGAGCAGCCCGGTCACGCTTTCCACCTCGTAGATCCGCATGTCCGTAGCCGCGTACTCCAGTGCGTGGAACCGCTGGAACCAGTCGGGCACCGCGTCCCGGTAGGTGGTGCGGCGCGGGCTGCGCCGGGGGAGTTGGCTCGCGAGGCCGATCAGGTACTTCCGCCGCTTGGCGGGCGCGTCGTAGAGCGCGGACAGCTTCTCGACCTCGGCCGTGGTGACGCCCTGCTTGCCGCTCTCGATCTTGCTGATCTTCGGTGCGGTCCCGCCGACCACGGCTGCCGCCGCCGCGGCCGTGCACTCGGCTTCTTCGCGCAGGCGGCGCAGTTCGATGCCGAGCTGGATCTTGAGCATCTTCGGGTCCGGTGCCATGCGGATCATGATTCCGCCCGCCCTGCTCCCTCCGAAAGCATGTTCACCGGATTCAGCGATCGTTTATGAGCAAGTTGCTCAGTAGCGTTCGCCTCCGAATGTTGATCCATGAAGGGGGCTCACCATGCACGACGACCCGGAAGCCGAACTCCTCCGCGCGCTCCGCGACGGCGCCCGTCCGCGCCCGTTCGCGGTCTACGAGCTGACCAGCGAGGACGGCGAGGTCCTCGACGCGGACGTCTGCGCGTGGGGCCTGGACATCAGCGGCGAGTGCGCGTCGGACCAGGTGCCGCCGGGGGCGGTGTTCGTGGGGCCGGGAGGTTTGAAGGGCGACGCCGATTCCGCCGAGCGGGTCCGCGCGATGTTCGAGATCGTCGGGAACGTGCGGCTCGTCTGGCTCTGAAGCCCGACCGGTCGCGAAGCCCAGCCGATCGCGGAGCCCGCCTGTGGCGCGCGTGACCGGCCCCATTCTTGATTGATGTTGCACGACGATGCATAATCATCCGCATGGTGATTCGGGTGGCAGTGGCGGGTGCGAGCGGCTACGCGGGCGGAGAACTCCTCCGCCTGCTGCTGGCGCACCCCGAAGTCGAGATCGGAACGCTGACCGCCGGGGGCAACGCGGGCACCAAGCTCGGTGCGCACCACCCGAACCTGCTACCGCTCGCCGACCGCGAACTCGCCGAGACCACCGCCGCCGCGCTCGCCGGTCACGACGTCGTGTTCCTCGCGCTGCCGCACGGGCACTCCGCGGCCATCGCCGCCGAACTCGGCGCCGACACCCTCGTCATCGACTGCGGTGCCGACCACCGGCTCAACGATCCCGAGGCGTGGACCCGCTGGTACGGCGGTGACCACCCCGGCACCTGGCCCTACGGCGTCCCCGAACTCCCCGGCAAGCGGGCGGAACTGCGCACCGCGAACCGGATCGCCGTCGCCGGATGCTTCCCCACGGTCTCCTCGCTGGCGCTGGCACCCGCCTTCGCCGCCGGGCTCGTAGGACCCGAAGCGCAGGTCGTCGCCGTCACCGGCACCTCCGGCGCCGGCCGCGCGCTCAAGCCGCACCTGCTGTCCGCCGAGGTCATGGGCTCGGCCAGCGCCTACGGCGTCGGCGGCGCGCACCGGCACACCCCGGAGCTGGTGCAGAACCTCAGCGCCGTCGCGGGCGAACCGGTGCAGGTGTCGTTCACCCCCGTGCTCGCGCCGATGCCGCGCGGCATCCTCGCCACCTGCAGCGCCCCGCTGCGCGGCGACCTCGACACCGCCGCCGCCCGGAAGGTCTACCTGGACGCCTACGGCGACGAGCCGTTCGTGCACGTGCTGCCCGAAGGCTCCTGGCCGCAGACCTCCGCGACGCTCGGCGCCAACACGGTGCACCTGCAGGTCGCGGTGGACGCCGACGCGCGGCGGCTCGTCGTCATCGGCGCCGAGGACAACCTCACCAAGGGCACCGCGGGCGGCGCCGTGCAGTGCATGAACCTCGCCAAGGGCCTGCCCGAGACCACCGGCCTGCCGCTCGCCGGGATCGCCCCGTGACCGACGGCCCGCACCCCGCCGCACCCGGTACCACCAGCACGGAGGAGAACGCATGAGCGTCACCGCCCCCGCCGGATTCCGGGCGGCCGGCGTGGCCGCCGGGATCAAACCCACCGGCGCGCTCGACCTGGCCCTCGTCGTCAACGACGGTCCGCGGCACACCGCCGCCGGGGTCTTCACCACCAACAAGGTCAAGGCCGCGCCGGTGCTGTGGTCCCAGCAGGTACTGCAGGAACGCAGCCTGCACGCCGTGGTGCTCAACTCCGGCGGCGCCAACGCCTGCACCGGGCCCGAAGGCTTCCAGGACACCCACGCCACCGCCGAGAAGGTCGCCGACGTCCTCGGTGTCGGCGCCATCGACGTGGCCGTCTGCTCCACCGGGCTGATCGGCGAACGCCTCCCGATGCCGGCCGTCGTGTCCGGAGTGGACGGTGCGGCCGCGGCGCTCGACGGGACCGCGGACGCGGGCACCGCCGCCGCCACCGCCGTGCTCACCACCGACAGCAAGGCCAAGCAGGCCACCGCCGCCGGGAACGGGTTCAGCATCGGCGGATTCGCCAAGGGCGCCGGAATGCTCGCGCCCAACATGGCCACCATGCTCAGCGTGCTCACCACCGACGCCGTCGTCGAACCGGACGTGCTGGACACCGCGCTGCGCGCCGCGACCCGCACCACCTTCGACCGGCTCGACGTGGACGGCGGCACCTCCACCAACGACACCGTGCTGGTGCTGGCCTCCGGCGCCTCCGGCGTCGAACCGAGCGCCGAAGAGCTCACCGAGGTCCTCACCGCCATCAGCACCGACCTCGTCCGCCAGCTGCAGGGCGACGCCGAAGGCGCCACCAAGGCCGTGGACATCACCGTGCGCGGCGCCCGCACCGAGGACGACGCCGTCCACATCGGACGGATCATCGCCGAGGACAACCTGGTGAAGACCGCGCTGTTCGGTTCCGACCCGAACTGGGGCCGGATCGCGATGGCGCTCGGCCGGGCCCAGGCCGAGATCGACGTCAGTCGCGTCGAGATCATCACCAACGGCGTCTCGCTGTTCGCGGGCGGACTGCCCAACCGGGACCGCGGCGAAGCCGACCTCACCGGCCGCGACATCGAGATCGTCGTGGACCTGCACCTCGGCGACCAGGCCGCCACCATCCTGTCCACCGACCTGTCCCACGACTACGTCGAAGAGAACAGCGCGTACTCCTCATGAGCGCCGAACAGGCTCCCGCCGAGCAGAACCCGGCCGACCAGAACTCCGCCGACCGGACGCCTGCCGAACAGACCCCGGCCGACCGCCTCGCCACCGCCGCCGAGAAGGCCAGCGTGCTCGTCGAAGCGCTGCCCTGGCTGGAGCGCTTCCACGGCGCCACCGTCGTCGTCAAGTACGGCGGCAACGCCATGATCGACGACGAGCTCAAGGCCGCATTCGCGCAGGACATGGTGTTCCTGCGCCTCGCCGGACTGCACCCCGTCGTCGTGCACGGCGGCGGACCGCAGATCACCACCATGCTCGACCGGCTCGGCATGACCGGTGAGTTCCGCGGTGGCCTGCGCGTCACCACCCCCGAAACCCTCGACGTGGTGCGGATGGTGCTCGTCGGCCAGGTCGGCCGCGAACTCGTCGGCCTCATCAACCAGCACGGACCGCACGCCGTCGGCATGTCCGGCGAGGACGCGCAGCTGTTCACCGCCGCCCGCCGCACCGCCACCGTCGACGGCGAGCCCGTCGACGTCGGCCTCGTCGGCGACGTCGTCGCCGTCAACCCGGACGCGGTGCTCGACCTGATCAGCGCCGGGCGCATCCCCGTCGTGTCCACCGTGGCCCCCGACGTGGACGGCGTGGTGCACAACGTCAACGCCGACACCGCCGCCGGCGCGCTCGCCGTCGCACTCGGCGCCGAGAAGCTCGTGGTGCTCACCGACGTCGAAGGTCTCTACACCGACTGGCCGGACCGGTCCTCCCTCGTCGCCCGCCTCGACGCCGACGAGCTCGAAGCGCTGCTGCCCGGCCTGGCCGCCGGGATGGTGCCGAAGATGGAGGCCTGCCTGCGCGCCGTCCGCGGCGGTGTGCCGCGCGCCCACGTCATCGACGGCAGGCTCGCGCACTCGGTGCTGCTCGAAGTGTTCACCAGCGCAGGCGTCGGAACGATGGTGCTGCCCGGACAGGAAGGCGACCCCGCATGACCACCAACACCACCGGGACCCAGCGCTGGCAGGCGTCCATGATGGGCAACTACGGCACTCCGAAGCTCACCCTCACCAGCGGCTCCGGCTGCGAGGTCACCGACGCCGACGGCAACACCTACCTCGACTTCGTCGGCGGCATCGCCGTCAACGCACTCGGCCACGCCCACCCGAACGTCGTCGCGGCCGTCACCCGCCAGATCGGCACCCTCGGGCACGTCTCCAACTTCTACGCCCACGAACCCGGGCTGGAACTCGCCGAACGGCTGCTGGAGCTCGCCGGGTTCGCCGGGCGCGGGCGGGTGCTGTTCTGCAACTCCGGCGGCGAGGCCAACGAAGCCGCGTTCAAGATCGCCCGGCGCACCGGACGGCTCAAGATCATCTCCACCGAGGGCGGGTTCCACGGCCGCACCATGGGCGCGCTCGCCCTCACCGGCCAGCCCGCCAAGCGGGAACCGTTCGCCCCGCTGCCGCCCGGCGTCGAGTACGTGCCCTTCGGCGACGTCGCCGCGCTCGAAGCCGCCATCGACGACACCACCGCCGCGTTCGTCGTCGAACCCGTGCAGGGCGAGAACGGCGTCATCGTCCCGCCCGAGGGCTACCTGCGGGCCGCCCGCGAGATCACCGCGAAGCACGGCGCGCTGCTCGTCGTCGACGAGGTGCAGACCGGCATCGGCCGCACCGGGCACTGGTTCGCGTTCCAGCGCGACGGCATCGAACCCGACGTGATCACCCTCGCCAAGGGCCTCGGCGGCGGACTGTCCCTCGGCGCCTGCATCGGCGTCGGCGACGCCGGTGAACTGCTGCAACCCGGCCAGCACGGCACCACCTTCGGCGGCAACCCCGTCGCCTGCGCGGCCGCGCTCGCCGTCCTCGACACCATCGCCGCCGACGGCCTGCTCGACCACGTCAAGGCCATCGGCGAACTCATCGCCGACGGCGTCCGCGAGCTCGGCCACCCGAAGATCGCGGGTGTCCGCGGCCTCGGCCTGCTGCTCGGCATCCGGCTCACCGAGCCCGTCGCCGCCGCCACCGCCGCCGCGGCCCAGGACGCCGGCTACCTGATCAACGCCGTGCAGCCCGACGTGCTGCGGCTGAGCCCCGCACTGGTGCTCGACGCCGACCAGGCCCGGCGGCTCGTCGCCGCCCTGCCCGGTCTGCTCGGCTGACCTGCCCGAACACCCGAACCCCACCACGACAGCCACGGAGGTGATCCCGTGACGCTCCGGCACTTCCTGCGCGACGACGACCTGAGCCCGCAGGAGCAGACCGACATCCTCGACCTCGCCGCTCGGTTCAAGGCCGACCGCAACGGGGACCGCTCGCTGGAGGGCCGCTCCATCGCGGTCATCTTCGAGAAGAACTCCACCCGCACCCGGATGTCCTTCGAGGTCGGCATCCACCAGCTCGGCGGCCAGCCGCTCGTCGTCGACGGCCGCATGATGCAGCTCGGCCGCGAGGAGACCATCGAGGACACCTCGCGGGTGCTGTCCCGCTACGTCGACGCCGTCGTCTGGCGCACCTTCGCCCAGCCGCGCATCGAGGCCATGGCGGGCGCGGCCACCGTGCCCGTGATCAACGCGCTCACCGACGAGTTCCACCCCTGCCAGGTCCTCGCCGACCTGCAGACCGTGCGGGAGCGCCACGGCGAACTGCCCGGACGCACGCTCACCTACCTCGGCGACGGCGCCAACAACATGGCGCACTCGCTGCTGGTCGGCGGCGTCACCGCGGGCATGCACGTCCGCATCGGCGCCCCCGAGGGATTCGCTCCCGCCCAGTGGGTGCTGGACGCGGCGAACAAGCGCGCCGCCGAGACCGGCGGTTCCGTGCGCGTCGACACCGACCCGCGCGCCGCCGTGGACGGTGCCGACGTGCTCGTCACCGACTCCTGGACCTCGATGGGCCAGGAGAACGACGGCAAGGACCGGGTCAGCCCGTTCCGCCCCTTCCAGGTCAACGCCGAACTGCTCGCCGCCACCGGCGTCGAGTCCACCGTGCTGCACTGCCTGCCCGCGCACCGCGGCTGGGAAGTCACCGACGACGTGCTCGACGGGCCGGCCAGCGCCGTGTTCGACGAAGCCGAGAACCGGCTGCACGCGCAGAAGGCCCTGCTCGCCTGGCTGGTGCAGCGGTCATGAGCACCCGGGCGGCCCGGCAGGCCCGCATCGTCGAGCTGGTCTCGGCGATGGGCATCCGCAGCCAGACCGAGCTCGCGCGGCTGCTCGCCGGGGACGGCATCGACGTCACCCAGGCCACGCTGTCCCGCGACCTCGACGAACTGGGCGCGGTGAAGCTGCGCGGGCCCGACGGGGGAGCCGCCGTCTACGTCATCCCCGAGGACGGCAGCCCCGTGCGCGGGGTGCAGGGCGGCACCACGCGCCTGAGCAGGCTGCTGGCGGAACTGCTCGTCTCCGCCGACGGCTCCGGCAACCTCACCGTGCTGCGCACCCCGCCCGGCGCCGCCCAGTTCCTGGCCAGCGCCATCGACCGCGCCGCCCTGCTCGAAGCCGTCGGCTCCATCGCGGGCGACGACACCGTCATGGTCGTCGCCCCCGAGCCGCTCACCGGCCTCGACCTCGCCGAACGGTTCACCAACATGGCCTCCGGCGAACGCGCCCGGCCCGAGGACGGCGAACCGGGCGACGCGCATCCCGCCGGCGGCGAGGACGATGACCGATCGAACCCGCACCATCCGAACGAATCCCGATAAGGACCCACCGTGACCCAGCAAGGCAGCGAGCCCACCAAGCTGTGGGGCGGCCGCTTCACCTCCGGCCCGGCCGAAGCGATGGCCGCGCTGAGCCTCTCCACCCACTTCGACTGGCGGCTGGCCCCCTACGACATCGCCGGTTCCCGCGCGCACGCCCGCGTGCTGCACGCGGCCGGGCTGCTCACGGCCGATGAGCTGGAGCGGATGCACCAGGGCCTCGACGTGCTCGCCGCCGACGTCGAGTCCGGCGCGTTCCAGCCCGTCATCGACGACGAGGACGTGCACACCGCCCTCGAACGCGGGCTGCTCGAACGCGTCGGCACCGACCTCGGCGGCAAGCTGCGCGCCGGCCGCTCCCGCAACGACCAGGTCGCCACCCTGTTCCGGATGTGGCTGCGCGACGCCACCCGCCGCGTCGCCGCAGGCGTGCTCGACGTCGTCGCCGCCCTCGCCGGGCAGGCGCAGGCCCACCCGGACGCGGTGCTGCCCGGCCGCACCCACCTGCAGCACGCGCAGCCGGTGCTGCTCGGCCACCACCTGCTCGCGCACTGCCAGGCGCTGCTGCGCGACGTCAGCAGGCTGCGGGACTGGGACGCCCGCACCGCGTTCTCCCCGTACGGGTCCGGTGCGCTCGCCGGTTCCTCGTTGGGGCTGGACCCGCAGGCCGTGGCCGCCGAGCTCGGCTTCGACGGCGCGGTGGACAACTCCATCGACGGCACCGCCTCCCGCGACTTCGCGGCCGAATCGGCGTTCTGCCTGGCCATGCTCGCGGTGAACCTGTCCCGGGTCGCCGAAGAGGTGATCATCTGGAACACCGCCGAGTTCGGCTACGTCACGCTCGACGACGCCTGGGCCACCGGCAGCTCGATCATGCCGCAGAAGAAGAACCCCGACGTCGCCGAACTGGCCCGCGGCAAGTCCGGGCGGCTCATCGGCAACCTGACCGGCCTGCTCGCGACGCTGAAGGCGCAGCCGCTGGCCTACAACCGGGACCTGCAGGAGGACAAGGAGCCGGTCTTCGACTCCGTCGAACAGCTCGACCTGCTGCTGCCCGCGATGGCCGGGATGCTCGGCACGCTCACCTTCCACACCGAGCGGCTCGCCGAACTCGCGCCCGCCGGGTTCACCCTTGCCACCGACATCGCCGAGTGGCTGGTCCGCCAGGGCGTGCCGTTCCGCGTCGCGCACGAGGCGTCGGGGGAGTGCGTGCGCACGGCCGAAGCCCGCGGGGCCGGGCTCGACGAGCTCACCGACGAGGAGCTCACCGCCGCGCACCCCGCGCTCACCCCGCAGGTGCGGGAGGTGCTGACCGTTCCCGGCTCCATCGCCTCCCGCGACGCCCACGGCGGCACCGCGCCCGACCGGGTGCGCGAGCAGCGGGACCGCGTGTTCACCGCGATCGAGGCGCATCGCGCCTGGCTGGCGGCGTGAGGACCGTTCACGTCCGGTCGGTACTGTTCCGCTCGTGAGCCACCAGTTGACGCGAGCGGAACTCGCCCACGACCCCCTCCGGGTGGCCCGCAGCCTGCTCGGCTGCGAGCTGCGGTCCAGCCACCCGGAGGGCGACGTGCGGGTGCGGCTCGTCGAAGTCGAGGCCTACCGCGGCGGTGACGACCCGGCCTCGCACTGCTACCGCGGCAAGACGCAGCGCAACGCGGTGATGTTCGGCCCGGCCGGGCACCTCTACGTCTACTTCGTCTACGGGCTGCACTTCTGCATCAACGTCGTGTGCACCGAGGACGGCGTGCCCGGCGCGGTGCTGCTGCGCGCGGCCGAGGTCCTCGACGGCACCGAGCTGGCCCGCAGCCGCCGCCCCGCGGTGCGCAAGGACGTCCAGCTCGCCAGCGGCCCCGCCCGGCTGGCGGGCGTCCTCGGCATCACCCGCGAGCACAACGGCATCGACCTCACCGACCCGGACTCGCCGATCCGGCTGCTCGACGGCCCCGCCGTCGACGAGGACGACGTGCGCACCGGGCCGCGCGTCGGCGTCGCCACCGCGGTGGACCTGCCCTGGCGGTCCTGGATCGACGGCTCCCCGGCGGTGAGCCCCTACCGGCGCGGGGGACGTCGGCGCATCCGGGACCAGGCATGAAACCGCTCGTCGGCATGCGACAGACTGGGTCGCGTGAGTGAGCACATCCTTGACGAGCTGTCCTGGCGCGGCCTGATCGCGCAATCCACCGACCTCGACGCGCTGCGTTCGGACCTGGATTCCGGGCCGCTCACTCTCTACGCGGGCTTCGACCCCACCGCACCCAGCCTGCACGCCGGCCACCTGATCCCGCTGCTGACGCTGCGCCGCTTCCAGCTCGCCGGGCACCGCCCGGTGGTGCTCTCCGGCGGCGCGACCGGCCTGATCGGTGACCCGCGGGACGTCGGGGAGCGCAACCTGCACGACGAGGACACGGTCCGGGCGTGGACCGAGCGGATCGGCCACCAGCTGGCGAAGTTCGTCGACTTCGACGGGACCTCGACCGGCGCGCTGGTCGCCGACAACTCGGACTGGACGGCGCAGCTGCCGGTCACCCAGTTCCTCCGCGACGTAGGCAAGCACTTCTCGATCAACACGATGCTCGCGCGGGAGACGGTGAAGCGCCGCCTGGAGGGCGACGGCCTGTCCTACACCGAGTTCAGCTACATGCTGCTGCAGGCCAACGACTACGTGCAGCTCTACCGCAGGCACGGCACCCGGTTGCAGCTCGGCGGCTCCGATCAGTGGGGCAACATCGTCGCCGGCGTGGACCTGCTGCGCCGCCAGGAGAACACCACCGCCCACGCGCTGACCCTGCCGCTGGTCACCGACGCGGAGGGGCGGAAGTTCGGCAAGTCCACCGGCGGCGGCAACGTGTGGCTCGATCCGGAGCTGACCTCGCCGTACGCCTGGTACCAGTACTTCGTGAACTCCGCGGACGCGGACGTCGCCAAATACCTGCGCCTGTTCACCTTCCTCGACCGCGAGGAGATCGAGGAGCTGGAGCGCACCACCGCCGAACGCCCGCAGCAGCGCGCCGGCCAGCGCAGGCTCGCCGAGGAGCTGACGACCCTGGTGCACGGTGCCGACCAGACCCGCCAGGTGATCGCCGCCAGCCAGGCGCTGTTCGGCCGCGGGGACTTCGCGGAGCTGGACGAGGCGACGCTGGACGCGGTCATGGCCGAGGTCCCCACCGGCGAAGTGCGCCTGTCCGACGAGCCCACCATCGTCGACCTGCTGGTCGAGGCGGGTCTCGCGCAGGGCCGCGGCGCCGCGCGGCGCACCGTCAACGAGGGCGGCGCCTACGTCAACAACACCAAAATCGCTGATGAGACGTGGTCTCCGTCGAAGGACGACCTGCTGCACGGCCACTGGGCGGTCATCCGACGTGGCAAGCGTCACACTGCGGGGATCAAGGTGCTGTACTAGCCTGTTCGTAGGGCCGGAAACGGCGGGTGACCTGCGGGTTTGCCTCGTTCCGGTCCTACTGCGGGCTGACTTGACTTTGGGTCGGCCGACGCGTAAATTACTTCAAGTCAGCGCGGAACGGGCCGAGAAAATCGGACCGGGCGCGACAGCGGGGCCACGAACCAAGCTCCCAACTGGTGTTGGTAGAGTGGGTGGAACCGAAGTGGAAAACTCTAAAAGCAGGCCGGAACTTGGCTGGGCAGGCGCGGGAAACCGCGGAAACGCGAAAGCGACCCCCCTGAAACGGCCGGAAATCGGGCCTGCTAGAGTTTGAAACATCGCAAGAACGAAAGACGAAATAACGACTCCCCGGAGTTCGCGGCCCTGAATGCAGGGGTTGTGGGTGATGGTGTGGGTGTGTTCTTTGAGAACTCAACAGCGTGCCGATGATGGTGAGTGGTAAACTCATCTTG
>NZ_JAIUJZ010000211.1:0-19607 GCF_020176775.1 Saccharopolyspora sp. 6M | reverse complement strand
CGGGGAAGGTGTGGTCGGGGGAACTCACGAGAACCCACCGTCCATCACCGGCCGTGTACCTACATCGCGGTTTCCACGTAGGCAGGTACCTACTTTGGTAGATCGGAGCGACCGATTCGCGGGACGTCGTCACTCCGCGTGCACCAAAGCCCGGTATTCCCTGAGCTCGACTAATCACCGGCGTGATCCGCCCCGACCCTGCCGACCACCCGCCGCTCCCGTCAAGGACCCGCTCGTCTCGGCTGAAGCCCACACCTGCGGCGACCACGAGACGGATCACGTCGCCCCGCCCGCTCCCGTTCGACCGCCGGCGGCGGAGCCGCTGAGCCGATGACCGGCCAGCGCGGCAGGACCCCCGCCGAGGCTCCACCACCCCGCCGCGGCCGGGTGGTGGAGCGGAGCCCTCAGGCCCGGCGGCCCGCCAGCCAGCCCGCGATCTGGGCCCGCGACGAGAAGTCCAGCTTCGTCAGGATGTGCTGCACGTGGCCTTCCACGGTGCGCTGCGCGATCACCAGCGACTCCGCGATCTCCTTGTTCGTCCGGCCCTGCGCGACGAGCTCGGCGATCTCCCGCTCCCGCTTGGTCAGCGTCGTCGCCGACAGCTCGTCCGGCGCCACGCTGCGGGTGGCCCGCTTGAGCTCCAGCGCGTAGTCCACCGCGGCTTCCGAGGACATCTGGTAGCCGCGGTCGTAGGCCTCCCGGAAGGCGCGGTCGCCGAGGGCCTGCCGGGTCCCGCGCTCGTGCTCGTCGTGCGCGTGGCGGAAGCTCGCGTAGAACTCGGGCGCCGCGCGGACCGCGTCCCACACCGCCGAGGCCGCCCCGAACAGCCGCGCCGCCCGCTCGTCGCGGCCGAGGCCGTGCGCGATCCACGCCAGGATGTCCATGGTGAAGGCGCTGGAGAGCCGGTTGTCCAGCCTGCGCTGCAACCGCAGCGCCTCCTTCGCCGCGGTCTCGGCGCGGGCCGAGGCGCCGCGCAGGATCTCGATGTGGGCGCTCGCCCACAGCGCAGTGGACCGCCAGAACAGCTCGCCGCGCCCGGTGGTGGCCTCGATGCACTCCCGCAGCAGCGCGATCCCGCCGTCGTGGTCGCCGCGCACCCCCTTGACCAGCCCCAGCGCGAACGACCCGAACCATTCGCCGTGCGGCGCGGCCAGGTCCTGGAACCGGGCGAGCGCGTCGGTGAGCAGCCGTTCCGCCTCGCCGAGGTCGTTGTGGAAGAACGCGGCCATGCCGCGGATCTGGGTGACGTAGGCGACCTCGAACTCGTCGTCGTGCTCGGCGGCGAGGTCGGCGGCCTCGGCCAGCAGCGGTTCCGCGGTGGCCGCGTCGCCCTGCACCAGCGCGAACCAGGCGTTCGCCCGCAGCCCCTCGGACCGCTCCGGGGAGTCCGCCGGGACGTGCGCGAGCGCGGTCTCCAACCAGTGCCGGGCCTCCCCGTTGAGCCCCCGGATGCCCCAGAACGGAGTGAGCCGCGCCGCCAGCCGCAGCGCCTGCGGAGCGGTCTCCTCCCGGTGCGCGGCCGTGTCCAGCGCGAGCCGCACGTTGTCCAGGTCCAGCCGCAGCTCCCGCACCCACGACACCTGGTCGGGGCCGAGCCATTCGGCGGCGAACCGCTCGGCGACCTCCGCGTACCAGTCGCGGTGGCGGCCCAGCACCCGCTGCCGCTCGCCCGCGGCGTCCAGGCGTTCCTGCCCGTAGTCGCGCAGCGCGTGCAGCAGCCGGAACCGCACCTCGTCGCCCTCCTGCTCGCGCACCAGGACCGACTGGTCCACCAGCGAGTGCATCGCGCCGAGCACGTCGACGCGGCTCAACCCGTCGCTGGCGACGTGCTCGGCCGCGGCGAGGCCGAAGCTGCCCGCGAACACCGACACCCGCGCCCACGCGACCCGGTCCTGCTCGGAACACAGCTCGTAGCTCCAGTCGATCAGCGCGCGCAGGCTCTGCTGCCGGGTGGGCGCGCCGCGGCGGCCTTCGCTGAGCAGCTGGTACCGCTCCACCAGCCGCTCCTCCAGCTGGTGCAGGGACAGCGACCGCAGCCGCACCGCGGCGAGCTCGATGGCCAGCGGGTTCCCGTCCAGCCGCGCGCACAGCCGCATCAGCACCGCGCCGTCCTCCTCGGTGACCTCGAAGTCCGGCACGGTGGCGCGGGCGCGGTCGAGGAACAGCCGCACCGAGGAGAACTGCTCATAGGACTCGGGAGGCGGCGGGTCGTCGAGGTCGGGGATCTGCAGCGGCGGCACGACGACGGTCGCCTCCCCGGCCACGCCGAGGGACTGCCTGCTGGTGGCCAGCACCCGCACCCCCGGGCACCAGCGCAGCACCGAGTCGACGAACAGCGCGGCGTCCTCGATGACGTGCTCGCAGTTGTCGACGACGAGCAGCATCTCGCGGTGCTTGAGGTGTTCGACGACGGCGTCCACGTCGGTGCCGGAGGACGGCCCGCCGAGGCTGAGCTGCTCGATGGCGGCTTCGGCGATCAGCGTTCCGTCGCGGAGCTCCTCCAGGCTGACGCACCACGCCTTGTCCCGGAAGATCCGCCGCATGCCGGAGGCCACCCGCAACGCCAGCCGCGTCTTGCCGACTCCGCCGTGGCCGGTGAGGGTCACCAGCCGGGATTCGGCGAGCAACCGCTTCGTCCGGGTGATCTCGTGCCGCCGGCCGACGAAGCTGGTGACGTCGACCGGTAGGTTGCCCGCCGACTCGCGGACGCGGGCCGAGCGCGCACTGGAGACCACACCCCGAGCCTAACCCGGCTCGCCCCCACAGTTGGGGCGATCTTGCAGGTCAGCGGCCCGCGCAGGTGAGGCGCCCGCGCGCGAGATCGACGAATCGCCGTTGCCCGGTGCGCAGTCCGTGCAATCCCAGCGAGACGGTCCGACGGAACGTGGTGAGCGCCGCGACGTGCTCTCGTCGTGGCCGTTCCGGGTCCCCGCCCGCCGCGCGGTAGGCGGCCAGCAGCCGGTCCAGCGCTCTCGGGCCGAACGCGGCGAGCGGGGCGACGAAGTCGCTCACCGGGTCGTCGACGCCGGCATCCGCCCAGTCGAGCAGGCCGGTGAGGATTCCCGAACCGTTCACCAGCGTGTGGTTGGGGCTGAGATCGTGGTGCACCGGTACGCCCTCGCCCCGCCAGCACCGGTCGTCGTCGAGCCACCGCCGCCACCGGTCCACGCAGCGCTCCGGTACGGCCAGCTCGGCGACCCCCGCGGCGAGCCGGTCGGCGACGTCGGTGCGCAGCGCTTCCGGTCCGGCGATCTCGATGCCGGTGGGTGCTACCTCGGCGCTCGGGGTGCTGTGGAGCGCGGCGATCACCGCGCCGAGCCGCACCAGGTGCCCCTCGCTCGCCGTGATCAGCGGCATCGCCACCGCGATCGGATCGTCGGAGGCCAGCGGTTCCCCGGCCAGGCGTCGATAGGCGACCAGGTCCGGGGCGGTGATCTCCCACTCGGGCAGCTCCACCGGCAGCCGCGGGCGCAGCACGGCCAACAACCGGGCCTCCACCGGGATGCGTTCGGCCACCTCCGGGCGGCGAGGTTCGCGCAGCACCCAGCGGCTGCCGTCGCCATCGGTGGCGAAGTGCACCCGGAAGTCCCACCCGGTCTCGTCGACCCCGTCGATCCGCACGTCGAGACCGTGCGCGCGGGCGACCTCGTCGATCATGCCTGCACGGTAGCCCGGTGGCGTGCGCCACGTCTCTCGGATTTCGCCCGCCACGACCAGCGAGAACCGTGCCGGGTGCGGCCCTACCGTGGGAGGTGGCCGTCGTCCGCGCCGATGCGCAGGGGGTGCCCGATGCGGGGGAACGATGCGAGCAGGGGAACGGCGGCGCTGCTGGGAACGGTGGCGCTGGTCGCGGGGCTGTGCGGCGGGGCGTCCGCGGCCGGCGCGGCACCGGCCGCGCCACCACCGGCGCCCGCCGCGGCCGAGCAGCCGGCCCGGCACGTGCTGGTGACGATGGTCGACTACCGGCTGCAGCTGCCCGCGCACCTCCCGCCGGGGCGCTACACCTTCCGCGCGGTGAACCGGGGGATCGCGCCGCACGCGCTGGAGATCAAGGGTCCGGGGGTGGCGGACAAGCGCACGATCACGGTCCGGACGGGTGCCTCCGCCGATCTCACCGTCACGCTGACCCGCGGCACCTACGACTTCTGGTGCCCGGTCGGCAACCACCGCCAGGTCGGCATGCAGCGGTACGTCCACGTCGGCTGACCGGCTCGCCAGCCCACCAGCCCGCGGGACGGAACGCCCACCGACCGGGAATTCACGCGCGCCCCGTCGGTGCCCGGTGCCACGCTGCGCGCATGACCGACCACAAGGACGACCTGCACCAGTACCTGCGCGACGCCCGCGACGCGCTGCTGTGGAAGCTCGACGGGCTCTCCGACCAGGACGTGCGGCGGCCGCTGACGCCGACCGGCACGAACCTGCTGGGGCTGCTCAAGCACGTGGCGAGCGTGGCGGTGGGCTACTTCGGCGAGGTGTACGGCCGCCCGTTCCCCGAGCCGATGCCGTGGATCGAGGATGGCGGCGAGCGCAACGAGGACATGTACGCCACCGCCGACGAGTCCCGCGAGCAGATCATCGGCTTCTGGCACCGCGCCTGGGCGCACGCGGATGCGACCATCGCGGCGCTGCCGCTGGACGCCGCCGGCCGGGTGCCGTGGTGGCCGCCGGAGCGCGGCGAGATCACCCTGCACCGGCTGCTGTGCCACATGCTGGAGGAGACCGCCCGCCACACCGGTCACGCCGACGTGGTCCGCGAGCTCATCGACGGTGCGGTGGGCAGGCGCGCGAACGCAGGCAACCTGCCGCAGCAGGACGAGCGCTGGTGGGCGGACTACCGCGATCACCTGGAGGAGATCGCCCGCACCGCCCGCTAGCCGGCGTCGAACGTCGGCGGGCCTTGCGGCAGCACCTCGCCGGTCTCCAGCAGCGTCCTCAGGTTCGACAGCACCGCGGGCCACGTCTCGCCGGCCACCCGGTCCGCGAGCGCGGAGCGGGGTGACCGCGAGCCGCACGGCGCCGCGACCGGGTTCGACGTCGAACGCGACTGCGCTCGGCCCGAACCCGGCTTCGTCGACGCGCTCGACGCCCGGGCCCCGATGGCGCGATCGGCGGTCTCCTAAGCTGGCCGGATGCGGTTCGAGGGGTTCGGGGACGGGGCGGTCGAGTTCTACGAGGGCTTGGCGGCCGACAACTCCAAGGCCTACTGGAGCGACCACCTGGCCGTGTACCGGGAGCAGGTGCGCGCCCCGATGGAGGCGCTGCTGGCCGAGCTGGAACCCGAGTTCGCCGCCGAGGTCGATTCCGGCGGGGCGACCGGCAAGGGCAAGGTGTTCCGCCCGCACCGGGACGTGCGCTTCAGCAAGGACAAGTCGCCGTACAAGACCCACTGCGGCGCCGTCGTGGAGGCGGGGCGCGGCGGTGGCGCCTACTACGCGGAGATCAGCGCGGACGGGCTGCTCGTCGCGGGCGGCTGCTTCCACGCCGAACCCGACCAGCTGGCCCGCTACCGGGCGGCGGTGGACGAACCGCTGCACGGGAAGGCGCTGGAGGAGATCTTGGCCGCGCTGGGGAAGCGCTGGGAGCTCGGCGGCGACGTGCTCGCCACCCGCCCGCGCGGCGTGGCCGCCGACCACCCGCGGCTGGGGCTGCTGCGGCACCGCTCGCTGCACGTGGCGCGCCGCTGGGTGCCGGACGACGTGCTGCACGAGCGCGGCTGCCTCACCCGGGTCCGCACGGCGTGGCGGGAGCTGCGCGAGCTCAACCGGTGGTGCGCCGACCACGTGGGACCCAGCGACCGGCGGCGCTGACCAGCAGGCCGAGCAGCGCGCCGAGCACGTCCACCAGCGCGTCCAGCACGTCGCCGCTGCGCCCCAGCGGCAGCACCGCCTGCAGCACTTCAGACAGCCCCGCGTACGCCACGAGCCCGGCGGCCAGCGGCAGCAGCGGCAGGCGCGCGAGGCGACCGGACCACGCCAGCGCCGCGAACAACACCAGGTGCACGACCTTGTCGGTGCCGGCCGGCGCCGAGGGCACCCCGGACTCGGGGGTGAACAAGATGATCAGGCTGACTCCGATGATCACTCCGAAGAGCAGCTGACCGGGCCGTGGCCTGTAATGATTCAGCACCGCAAGATCCCGATCGGTTCGTTTCCAGGTGGCTGCGTATTCGACGCGCGCCCGGAGAGACTAGGCTGACCCAACGTGAGTCGACGAGCCAAGATCGTTTGTACCATGGGCCCCGCCACCGCCTCGCCGGAGAAGGTGGCCGAGCTCGTCAGCAGCGGAATGGACGTCGCCCGGTTGAACTTCAGCCACGGCAGCCACGGCGACCACCAGCAGGTGTACGACCTGGTGCGTACCGCCGCCAAGGAAAGTGGCCGTGCCGTCGGCATCCTCGCCGACCTGCAAGGACCTAAGATCCGCCTCGGCAAGTTCGCGGAAGGTCCGGTCGAGTGGAACACCGGCGACGTCGTGCGAATCACGATCGACGACGTGCAAGGCACCCATGATCGTGTTTCCACCACCTACAAGGGGTTGGCAGCCGACGCCAAGGTCGGTGACCGAGTCCTGGTCGACGACGGCAAGGTGGGTCTGACCGTCTCCGCCGTCGAGGGCAACGACGTCGTCTGCGACGTCGTCGAGGGCGGCCCCGTCTCCGACCACAAGGGACTGTCCATGCCGGGCATGGACGTGTCGGTGCCCGCGATGTCCGAGAAGGACGTCGCGGACCTCGAGTTCGCCCTCCAGCTCGGCGTGGACTTCATCGCGCTGTCCTTCGTGCGCAGCCCCGCCGACATCGACCTGGTGCACCAGGTGATGGACCGGGTGGGCCACCGGCTCCCGGTGATCGCGAAGCTGGAGAAGCCGGAGGCGGTGGACAACCTGGAGGCCATCGTGCTGGCCTTCGACGGTGTCATGGTCGCCCGCGGTGACCTCGGCGTGGAACTCCCCCTCGAGCACGTCCCGTTGGTCCAGAAGAAGGCGATCCGGATCGCCCGGGAGAACGCGAAGCCGGTCATCGTGGCCACCCAGATGCTGGACTCGATGATCCACAACTCGCGTCCGACCCGCGCCGAGACCTCCGACGTCGCCAACGCCGTCCTGGACGGCACCGACGCGGTGATGCTCTCCGGCGAGACCAGCGTCGGCGACTACCCGATCGAGACGGTGCAGACGATGTCCCGCATCGTCGAAGCCGTCGAGGACGGATCGCCCACGCCGCCGCCGCTGAGCCACGTGCCGCGCACCAAGCGGGGCGTCATCTCCTACGCGGCCCGCGACATCGGGGAGCGGCTCAGCGCGAAGGCGCTGGTCGCGTTCAGCCAGTCCGGCGACACCGTGCGGCGGCTCGCCCGGCTGCACACCCGGTTGCCGCTGCTGGCGTTCACCCCCGAGGAATCGGTGCGCAGTCAGCTCGCTCTCACTTGGGGGACGGAAACGTTCCTCGTGCCTAAAGTGGACACGACCGACCAAATGGTCCGGCAGGTGGACCAGGCGATGCTGTCGCTCGGCCGATCGCAGCGCGGTGACATGGTGGTCGTGGTCGCCGGTTCCCCGCCGGGCACCGTGGGTTCGACGAACCTGATCCGGGTGCACCGCCTCGGCGAGGAAGACCACGTCTGATCCGCGCCGCGCGCGGAGGTGGGGTCGGTCGACGTTGACCGGCAGGGCGGGAACCACCGGAGTTCCCGCCCGGTGAACCACCCGACATCGCCCGAGGAGCAGAAGTGACCGAAGCGGCACGAGCCGCGGCCGCCGACCCGGCGGGCCTGCACATCGACAGCTCGGTCCCGCTGGACGTGAACGGGGTGCCGCACGGGCAACCCGTGCTGGACCGGCTGATCGCCCTGCTCGACCTGGAGCGGATCGAGGAGAACATCTTCCGCGGGGTCAGCCCCGCGGAGTCGCCGGTGCGGGTCTTCGGCGGCCAGGTCGCCGGGCAGGCGCTGGTCGCCGCCGGGCGCACCGTGCCGGAGGACCGCCCGGTGCACTCGCTGCACGCCTACTTCATCCGGCCCGGCGACCCGAGCGTGCCGATCGTCTACGAGGTGGACCGCACCCGCGACGGCCGGTCGTTCACCACCCGCCGCGTCGTGGCCGTGCAGCACGGCAAGCCGATCTTCTCGCTGTCGGCCTCGTTCCAGCTGGTCGAGGACGGCATCGACCACGCCGAGCAGATGCCCGACGTGCCCGACCCCGAAACGCTGCCCACCTACGGGGAGCAGGTCGGCGGGCTGCTCGGCGAGATGGGCGGCACGCCGTACCAGCCGCGGCCCATCGACGTCCGCTACGTCACCGACCCGCCGTGGGTCCGCAAGGAGAACGGCGAGCGGGAGGCGCGCAGCCAGGTCTGGATGAAGGCCGACGGCGTGCTGCCGGACGACAAGCTGCTGCACGTGTGCATGGCGGCGTTCGCGTCCGACCTGACCTTGTTGGATTCGGTGCTGGTGCGCCACGGCGTGTACTGGATGCTGGACAAGGTGTCCGGGGCGAGCCTGGACCACGCCATGTGGTTCCACCGGCCGTTCCGCGCCGACGAGTGGCTGCTCTACGACTGCGCCTCGCCCAGCGCCTCCGGCGCCCGCGGGCTGGCCACCGGCCGCTTCTTCTCCCGCGACGGGCGCCTGGTCGCCACCGTCGTGCAGGAAGGACTCCTCCGAGTCCTGGACTG
Organism: Saccharopolyspora sp. 6M; assembly: GCF_020176775.1. Classification (NCBI taxonomy): domain Bacteria; kingdom Bacillati; phylum Actinomycetota; class Actinomycetes; order Pseudonocardiales; family Pseudonocardiaceae; genus Saccharopolyspora; species Saccharopolyspora sp. 6M. The sequence continues at coordinate 10,933 of NZ_JAIUJZ010000211.1, read as the reverse complement.
AGCCCGGATCGACGACGAGAACGGGACCTCCCGAACGATCGGGAGGTCCCGTTCTTCTCGTCGCGCCGGGGAATTCACCCCATCACCTCGCGACTCCCGCTCGGTCGGCCCGTGTCCGGTCGAGGACGCCGCCGCGGAGGCTCGGTGAGCGGCGTGAGGCGGGTGTGGTCGGGGCGGCGGTGCAGACGAGGGCGCCCGGCGCCGTCGCGGATGTTCCACCACGTCGTGGTCCGGTGCGGTGGAGACCGGGGCCGGGGCGTGGAGCACGAACCGCGGGTCGTGGCGGTGCCGGCCCGGCGGCGACCCGAACTGCCCCCGGTGCCGCGCGGGCACCGGTGCGCACCGGTGTGACGGGCGCGGCCCGGCCCCGGTCGGTCTGCGACCGGAGCCGGACCGCTCTCGGAGCGGGTTCCCGGCGCGAGGTGACCCGCCCGGCCCGAGTTCAGGCGGCGATCGCGTCCGCGATCGCGGTGGTTCCGCTGGTGAGGTCGAAACCCCGGCACCGGCTGGACGGTTCGTCGAGCACGGCGGCGGTGACGGCGGCGACGTCCGCCCGCGGGATGGTGCGCGGGATGCCCGGCGCGATCGTGAGCCGATCCGCGATCCGCACCAGCCCGGCGCCGGGGTCGTCGGTGAGACCGCCGGGGCGCACGATCGTCCAGGCCAGCGCGGACTCGGCCAGTGCCAGGTCGGAGGCCTGCTTGGCGCGCAGCACCCGGTGCAGGAACTCGGGTCCTTCGTCCGGCCGGTCCGCGAACAGCGAGGAGACCTGCACGAACCGGTCCGCACCCGCCTTCTCAGCGGCCTTGACGGCGTTGATCGCACCGTCGCGGTCGACGGCTTCGGCGAGCCCGGGCTGCGGGTCGCTCGCGGCCGCCGCGTTGATCACGACGTCCGATCCGGCGAGCGCGGCGGCCAGCGCCCCCGTGTCGGACCGGAGGTCGGCGAGCACGGCCTCGGCGCCGCGCGCCCGCAACTCGTCGGCGGCTTCGGGGCGGCGCACCGCGCCGCGCACCGGCACTCCGCGCGCGAGCAGTTCCGCCACGATCAGCGAACCGGTCTTCCCGGTCGCGCCGAGCACGGTCACCAGCATCGTCATCGGCTCCTTCACGTCGGCCCGGTGGCCGTATCGAGGTGCGGGTCCAGCAGGGACAGGTCGAGTTCGGGCGGGAACGGCCCGTAGGCGTTGGCGCGGGCGGCGCGGTGGCGCACGGCGGGGATCCGCAGCACGGCGCGCAGGAGCCGGTTCGGCCGGAAGTCGCCGTCCCCGGCGAGGGCGGCGGCCACCCGCTGCTCGGTGCGCACCTGCTGGCGCTGCACCTGCTCGACGGCCGGTTCGCGACGCCGCTGCACCTCGGCCAGCGCTTCCTCTTCGGGAGTCCCGGTGCGCCGGAACGCGGGGACGAGCACGTCGGCGGCGGTGACGGCGTCCTGGACCGCCATCAGGATCCCGTTGCCGCCGACCGGGGAGATCACGTGCGCGGCGTCGCCGATGAGCAGCACCCCGGGCCGGTGCCAGCGCTGCGCGCGGGAGATCTCCACCGACAGCAGGGTGATCTGGTCGAACCCGGTGAGCTTGCCGACCCGGTCGGCGAGCCACGGCACCCGCGCGGTGAGGAAGTCCCGGATGGGACCGACCCCGGCCCGCTTCGCCTCCGGGTAGCCGCCCTTCGGGATCGTGTAGCCGACCTGCCAGCCGTGGTCCTGGCCGAGGGTGGACACGTAGTGCCCCGGCCCGAAGTAGAGCTCGGCGTCGGCGGCGGGCGGGTCCTGGTGGTGCCGGGGCAGCCGGAACCACAGGATGTCCGAGCCCGAGCCGAGCGGTCGGGTGGGCAGGTCGGCGAGCCGCCGCAGCCGGGAGTACCTGCCGTCGGCGCCCACCACCAGGTCGGCGTCCAGCCGGTGCTCCCCGTCGTCGTCGCGGTAGCGGACGCCGGTGACCCGGCCGGATTCCGCCACGAGCCCGGTGACCTTGGAACCGAGCAGCAGCCGGAAGCCCGGCAGTTCCGCGGCCCGCTCGGCGAGGAAGTCGAGGAACCGCGCCTGCGGCATCAGCGCCACGTAGGGGTAGGGACCGCGCAGCCCGCGGTACTCGGCGGTGGTGACGACCCCCGAGCTGGTGTGGAAGCGGAACGTGGTGGCGCGGTTGTGCTCCAGTCGCAGCAGGTCGTCGGCGAGCCCCAGCTGCCGCATGAGCTCCAGCGTGTACGGGTGCAGCGAGTCGCCGCGGAAGTCGCGCTGGAAGTCCCGCTGCGACTCCAGCAGCGTCACGCGCACGCCGGCTCGGGCCAGCAGGTAGGCGAGCAGCACGCCTCCCGGCCCGCCGCCCGCGATCGCGCAGTGCGGCCGCGTCTCGTGCGGCATGGGATTCACCTTCGTCTCACCGTCCGCCCGGTCCTGGGAGCGGGACCGGGGTTCCCGGAACGTCTCACTTCAAACTAATGACGGTCGTCGACTGTGTCAATCGTTGAGATAATAGACCATTGGTATGATCCGATTACGGCGCGTTTCGGGGGGAGGCGAGCGGTGGAACCACCGATCGAGAGCCAGGTGCTGGAGCTGCTGCACCAGCAGGGGGTCGAAGGGGAGCGGATCTCGCAGGCCTTCGCGGCCAGGCACGGCATGCACCCCACGGACGTGCGCGCCCTGATCCTGATCATCGACGCGGAGCAGCGCGGCACCCCCGCCACGCCGCGCGCGCTGCGCCAGGACCTGGTGCTCACCTCCGGGGCGGTCACCGCCATCGTCGACCGGCTCGAAGCGCGGCGGCACGTGCGGCGCAGCCGCGAAGGCAGCGATCGCAGGCAGGTCCAGCTGCACCCGACCGAGTCGGCTCGCGCGATCGCCGGGGAATACTTCGGCGCGCTGGCCGGCCGCGGCCGCGAGGTGCTGTCCGAGTTCGACGCCGCGGAGCTCGCCGTGGTGCACCGGTTCCTGCACCGGATGCAGCAGGCGATGCGGGACTTCGCCGCCGGATCCGCCACCGAGCCCGCCCCCGAGGAGCCCGCCGGTTCCGCCTGATGGTCGTTGACCCCGCCCGGCCGGTCGCCTAGGTTTCGCCTGGTGCGGGCGGGTGCGTCCTCGTCCGGACCATCCCTTCCCGCCGCTAGGGGGCGCGATGCGTCGCTGGGTCCCGGTCCTCGTGCTGATCCTCTTCGGCGTGCTCGCCGGCCCGCTCGCCGTCTCCTCGCCGAGCGCGGCGCCCACCGGGCCCGACGCGCTGCGGGCGGACCTCGACCGGATCCTCGCCGACCCGCGGCTGGCCGGATCGCACGCCGGGGTCGTGGTGCGGGACCCGGACACCGACGAAGTGCTCTACAGCAGGCAGCCCGCCGCGCGCGCCACCCCCGCGTCCACCGCGAAGCTGTTCACCGCAGCGGCCGCGCTCGACGAGCTGGGGCCCGGCCACCGGTTCCGCACCGAGGTGCGCACCGCCGCGCCGCAGGCCGGGTCGCTGCTGCTCGGCGACCTGCACCTGCGCGGCACCGGGGACCCCACGATGCTGGCCACCGACTACGACCGGCTGGCCGCGCAGGTCGCGGACAGCGGGGTGCGGGTCGTGCGGGGTGCGGTGCGGGCCGACGCGACCTGGTTCGACGACGTGCCGCTGGGCACCGGCTGGGCCTGGGACGACGAGCCCTACTACTACTCGGCGCCGGTGTCCGCGCTGACCGTCGCGCCCACCGAGGACTACGACGCGGGCACCGTGCTGCTGCGGGTGTCCCCGGCCGCGCCCGGCCGGCCGGTGCGCGTCGAGGCGCGGCCCGCGACCGGTGCGATCCGGCTGGACGTGCGGGCCACCACCGGCGAGCCCGGCTCCGAACCGGCGCTGTCGGTCACCCGCGAGCACGGCGGGGACCGGGTCGTGGTGTCGGGCTCGCTGCCCGCGGACGCCGAGCCGGTCGAGGAGTACACCAGCGTGCGCGACCCAGCCGCGTACGCCGTCGACGTGTTCACCCGGGCGCTGCGCGCGCACGGCGTGCGGGTCGACCGCACCGGTGCCGGTGCGACCCCGGACGGAGCGCGGCTGCTCGCCGAACGCGAGTCGATGCCGCTGCGCGAGCTGCTGGTGCCGTTCCTGAAGCTGAGCAACAACGGGCACGCCGAAGTGCTGGTGAAGGAGATGGGCAGGCACGCCCGCGGCACCGGCTCGTGGCCCGCGGGGCTCGACGTGCTCACCGGGCGGCTCGCCGAGCTCGGCGTCGACCCGGCGCGGCTGCGGCTGGTGGACGGGTCGGGGCTCTCCGCGGTCGACGGCATCCCGCCCGACCAGCAGGCGCTGCTGCTGGACCAGGTCCGGAGCAGGCCGTGGTTCGCGGACTTCAAGGCGGCGCTGCCGCTCGCGGGTGCTCCGGACCGCATGGTCGGCGGCACGTTGCGCAACCGGATGGCCGGCACTCCCGCCGAGCGGAACGTGGCCGCGAAGACCGGTTCGCTGTCCGGGGTGAGCTCGCTGGCCGGGTACGTGACGGCGGCCGACGGGCGCGAACTGGTGTTCTCCGTGCTGTTCAACGATTTCCTCGGCGGCGCGCCGACCGATCTCGAAGACGCGATCGCGGTCCGGTTGGCGCAGTACCCGGGTACCGCGCAGCGGGCCCCCGCCGTGGCCAGGAAGGACACCGGCGGAACGGGTGCGGAATCGGGCGCGGAGTGTTCTTGGACGAAGTCCTGCTGAGCCTGATCGCCATTGCCGGATTTGTGCGGAAGAGCGCGGAAAGGTCGTCCCTTCGCGTTGTCACCGGAACCGGGGGTTATCCCGATTCGGTCTCGGGAACGGCTCAGGGGGCGACCCGGGTCACGCCGGGGTTGCCGTAGGGTCGAGGAAGCTAACGTGGCATCCGTTGGTCGACCATCCCGCCCGAACCGGTGAACTGGGGAGTTCCACGTGTCCTTCGTCAGCGAATTCCTGGCCATGGTCGCCGGGCTGCCGCGCCCGCTGCTGATCCTGGTCACGGGTGCTCTGGTGCTCGGCGAGTGCACGATCGGACTGGGCTTCCTGGTGCCGGGGGAGAGCGGTCTGCTGGTCGCTTCGGCCGCGGTGACCGATATCGGATTCTTCTTCGGCCTGTCACTGACCGTGGCGGCGTGCGCGGTGGTCGGTGACAACATCGGCTATTTCCTGGGGCGTCGATACGGTGCGCGGGTCCGGGAAACCCGAATGGTCGCGAAGCTGGGCGTCCGGCATTGGGACCGGGCGTGCCGGATGTTGCGGAAGTACGGCATCGGTGCGGTGTTCGTCGCGCGTTTCCTGCCGGTCGTGCGCACGTTGGTGCCGGTCTCGGCGGGAACCAGCGGACTGGGGTATTGGCGTTTCCTGGCCACGTCGGTCGTGGGGGCCACGACGTGGTCGATGCTGCACGTGGGCATCGGCTGGGCGGCCGGGACCTCGGCGAAGTACATCGAGCACGTGCTGGGCCGCGCGAGCGGCATCGTGCTGGGGGCGCTGGTGCTGATCGGCATCGGCGTGTGGCTGTGGCGCCGCCGGTCCAAGAAGCTGAAGGCCGCCTCCGCGCAGCCCACCGACGTCGCCGAAGAACCCGTCGACGCCGAACGCGCCGCCTGACCCGCGCCGCCTGACCCGCTCCGCCCGGCCGAGCGGCGGTCAGCGGCGGGCGTCGAGCCGGTACCGGCCGGGGGCCCGGCCGCGGGCCCGGCTGAAAGCCCGGCTGAACGCGTGCACCGAGGTGTAGCCGACCGATCGCGCGATCGCCTCCAGGGTGTCGTCGCCGTCGCGCAGCCGCGCCGCCGCCAGGTCCATCCGCCACCGCGTGAGGTAACCGCCGGGCGGCTCGCCCGCGGCGTGCAGGAACCTCCTGGTCAGCGTGGCGCGGGACACCGCGACGCGGGAGGCGAGCAGGTCGGTGGTCCAGGGCCGCGCGGGGTCCTCGTGCAGCGCGGTGATGGCGTCCCGCACCACGGGGTCGCAGAGCAGGCCGAGCCAGCTGCCCGCCGCTTCCGCCGGGGACGCCGCGATCCAGTCCCGCAGCAGCTGGATGAGCAGGACGTCGATGAGCCGGTCGAGCAGCACGCTGGAGGCGAGCCCCGGCCGTTCGAGTTCGCGGCCGAGCAGCCGCAGCGCGTCGTCGAGCCCGCCGCCGCGTTCGGCGTGCACGTGGACGGCGCCGGGCAGCGCGGAGAGCACCTGGGTGGAGGCGGCGGTGTCGGAGCTGAAGGTCGCGCACAGCAGGTGGGTCTGCGGGGCGCCTCGCCCGATGCGCAGCGCGGTCCCGGTTTCCTGGGCGTGCTGGGCGTCGGCGCAGTCGTGGGAGTCGATCGCGGCGTCGGGTGCGCTGAGCAGGGTGTGGGCGGTGCTGTCGGCGAGCAGCAGCACGTCGCCGGGGACGAGCTGCCGCGGTTCCTCGCCGGGCACGCCGATCCAGGCGGTGCCCGCGGTGACGGTGTACAGGGCGGGTCCGCCGGGGCCCGCCCAGGACACGCCCCAGTCCTGCCCGGCGCTGATCCGGGCGCCCAGGCTGCCGCGGACTCCGGTGCGGGCGAGCACGTCGGCGAGGAGGTCCATCCGGCCCAGATTACTCGGCGGCGGGAGCGGCGGTGCAACGATCGGACAAGTCCGTGCGCTCGTCGGGCATCGCTCGGATCACCTGCTGCGCCATACGCTCGTCGCAGGGCCGCCCGTCGGGGGCGGCGGAGCGGGAGGAGCGCGCGATGACGCGGTCGAGCGACGAAGCCGATCTGGACCGGCGGATGGCCGGCTCGTACGGCGAGCAGACCGAGCAGGACCGGCAGGCCCTCGCCGAGTTCGGCAGCGCGGCCGAGATGAACCGCCGGGTCATCGCCGAGTTCCGCGAGCGCGGCGGCGCGGTCGGCGGCATGTTCGAAGGCCTCCCGCTGGTCCTGGTGCACCACGTGGGCGCCAAGTCCGGTACGCCCCGGGTGTCGCCGTTGGTGCCGCTGATCGAGGGCGATCGGATCTTCGTCTTCGCCAGCAAGGGCGGCACCCCGGAACACCCGGCCTGGTACCACAACCTGGTGGCGAACCCGCGGACCGAGGTCGAGCTGGGCGCCGAGGTGTTCGACGTCGAGGCGGTGGTGCTGACCGGCGCGGAGCGCGACGAGGTGTACGCGCGGCAGGTCGCGGTGGCTCCCCAGTTCGGCGCGTACGAGCGCCGCACCGACCGGGTCATCCCGGTGGTGGAGTTGCGGCGCGTCTAGTTCAGCGCCGCTCGGCCGCCTCGGGTCGCCCGGTGCCGGCGAAGGCGGGTCCGGCCAGGAACCACACCGCGGTGATGATGCCGAGCAGCGCGGGCACGCTCCAGTACGGGTGGTGCGCGAGCTCGTCGAGGGACCGCGGGAGGGCGACCCCGCCGACGGCGGCGAGCGCCAGCAGCACGACGCCCGCGATCACGTCCGCGAGCAGCACCCGCAGCCATTCCCGCCACAGCGCGACCACCTCGGCCCGCGAGCCCTTCGCCGGTGTCGCCGGGCGCGGGCCACCGGCGAACCGGTGGTGGAACCAGGCGTCGGCCCAGGCGATCGTGGCGCGGCCGAAGGCGACGGTGAAGCCGAGGTAGACGGCGGCGAACGCGTGCGCGCGGGAGGGTTCGGCGCCGCCGGCGAGGTCGGCGGCGACCAGCACGACGAGCGCGAGGTCGACGAGCGGCACTGCGCGCAACAGCAAGGTGCCCAGCCGGTCCCGCCGGGCCGGGTAGCGGGCGGCGAGGCCGGCGGCGAGCACCACCCAGAACGCGATCTCGGCGGCGAAGATGGCGGTGACCACGGGGTTCTCCTCCGGTCAGCGGGGTGTCGTGCCGAACAGCCGCTCCTCCAGCAGCGCGGCGGCCTGCTCGCGGTCGAGGAGGCCGGGCGCGGTGAGCAGCTGGAAGGTGAGCCCGTCCACGAGCGCGCCCAGCCCGGCGGCGGTCCGCTCGGGGTCGGTCCCGGCGGGCAGCTGCCCGAGCTCGACGAGTCCGCGCACCACGTGCAGCAGGAACCCCCGCACTTCGCGCGCCTGGTCGCCGATGATCTCGGCGAGCGCGGGGTCGTGCCGGGATCGGTGCACGAACTCCAGCCAGATGCCGAGTTCGCGGGTGGTGTCGTCGCGCAGCGGCAGCAGCTCGCCGAGCATCGCCAGCACCCGGCGGCGCACGTCGGGTTCGGCTTCGGCCCGGCGCACGCGTTCGCCGACCCGCTCGGACAGCGAGCGGAGCGCGAAGGCGTGCAGTTCGGCCTGGGTGCCGAAGAAGTGGCGCACGGAGCCGGTGGCGAGCCCGGCTTCGGCCGCGACCTTGCGGACGGAGGCCTCGGCGAGCCCGCCGCGTTCGAGGGTCCGCCACGTGGCGGCGACGATGTCCCGCCGCCGCGCCTCCTGATCAATCCGTCGCACCACCAACCCAAACTAACACACCTGTGCTAGTAAGAGGGTGCAGGTGAGCGGCCTGTTCGAGCCGCGAGTTCGGACGGTCGGGGTCAGTTGCGGGTGGTGACCTGGCCGCCGCTGAGCTGGTGCACCGCACGGCTCACCTCGCGCGGCCGCAACCCGGTGCCGGTGAGGGTGAGCGCCAGCCGATCCGTGCCGCCGCACTCGCTGAGCGGGCCGCCCCAGCCGTCCACGTCGATCACCACGTACGGGGACCGGGCGCGGTGGGTGCGCAACCGCACCTGCCGCACCGCCGACCACGGCGCCGAGTACGTCCCGGCGGCGGAGGCGTAGGTGACGCCGGCGTCGGTCAACGCCACCTGCAGGTGGAACATGTCCCGGTTGATCCGCCGCCAGCGCAGCTGCGCCCGCGCCACGTAGCAGCTGCACGCGACCGCCACGACCGGCACCGCCACCAGCCAGCGCGACGGGCCCGGCGTCCACGTCCACCACAGCACCGCGGCCCCGGAGCACATGACGGCGTTGGCGATCTGGGTGAGCACCACGAGCAGGCCGTCCCGCTGGATGCTGCGTTCTTGCTGCGCGCTCCGGCTGATCACCAGCACGCGGGAGGCCGGGTGCATGGCGACGATCTTCCCCCGGGCGGCCCACCCGGTGAACCCGGCGGAAGCACCAATTTCACCCGGTGGAACGGCGGCCGGGGGGGGGGGCCCCCGGGGGGGGGGGGCCCCCCCCCCCGTCGAGGAGCGGGCCGGCTCAGGTGCGGGCGGCGGTCTCCCGATCGCCGGTGCCGCTGGCGCGCCGCCGGGACACGGCGTAGCCGATGGCGAGCGCGATGACCAGCGGCGGCGTGATGTACAGCGCGATCCGGGTCTCCGAGTCGAACGCCAGCAGCACCACGACCATCGCCAGGAACGCCAGCACCACGTAGTTCGAGTACGGCGCCAGCGGCATCCGGAACGTGGTCGCCTCGATCTCGCCGCGCGCGATCCGGCGGCGGAACCCGAGGTGCGCGATCACGATCATGCCCCAGGTGAACAGGGCGCCGACGGTGCTCGCGCTGGTGATGTAGGTGAACGCCTGCTCCGGCGCCACGTAGTTGAGCACCACGCCGATGAGCATCGACCCGAAGGTGACCGCGATGGCCCGCGACGGCACCGCCCGCGAGGACAGCTTGCCGACGGCGCGCGGCGCGTGCCCGTCCTCGGACAGGGTGCGCAGCATGCGGCCGGTGGAGAAGATGCCGCTGTTGCAGGAGGACAGCGCCGCGGTGGTCACCACGAAGTTGATGACCCCGGCGGCCGCCGGGATGCCGATCAGCGTGAAGGCCTGCACGAACGGGCTGGTGTCCGCGTTGAACCTGGTCCACGGCACGAGCGCGGTCAGCGCGGCCAGCGCGCCCACGTAGAAGATCAGGATCCGCAGCATCACCGCGTTGATGGCCTTCGGCAGCACCGTCTTCGGGTTGGCGCTCTCGCTGGCGGTCTGGCCGACCATCTCGACGCCGATGAACGCGAACATGACGATCTGGAAGGCCAGCAGCGCCGAGACCGGGCTGGTGGGGAAGAAGCCGCCGTGCGACCAGATGTTGCTCACCGCGGCGGTGTCGCCCGCGTCGCTGAAGCCGAACACCAGGATGAGCGCGACCAGCACGATCATGCCGACGATGGCCACGACCTTGATCAGCGCGAACCAGAACTCGAACTCGCCGAACAGCTTCACCGCGATCAGGTTGACGCCGCTGAGCACGATGAGCGCGCCGAGGGCGGGGATCCACTGCGGCAGCTCCGGGAACCAGAACTGGAAGTACTTGCCGACGGCGGTGATCTCGGCCATGCCGGTCACGATCCACACCAGCCAGTAGCCCCAGCCGGTGGCGAACTTGGCCCAAGGGCCGATGAACTCGCCCGCGTACTCGGCGAAGGAGCCGCTGACCGGCCGGTACATCAGGAGTTCGCCGAGGGCCCGCATCACGAAGAAGATCATCACCCCGGCGATGGCGTAGATCAGCATCAGGCCGGGACCGACCTGGCTCAGCGCCTTGCCGGACCCGAGGAACAGGCCCACGCCGATCGCCCCGCCGATGGCGATCATGTTGATGTGCCGGTTGCTCAGGTCCTTGCGGTATTCCTCGGGGACGGGTTCGCTCATCGCCGTGCTCCTGCGGAGGGAAGAAGGATTCATTCTTGTGGACCGGTACTGTGCCACGTTCGGTCCTGCTCTTCCCGGCAGGGGCTGGAATCGTGATCGATTCTTCCAGCGGTGGCGATCTGCGAGCTTTGTCCGTTGATATTCGCCTGTGACCTGCCGTTACGGCGGAGATGAATCGTTTTTTGCTCCGACTGGTGGTACCGGGAACGGCGAACGCCGCATTTCCGGAGGAAATGCGGCGTTCGCGTCGGGCCGATCAATGCGGAGGACATCTCCGCGAAACGGTTCGCTTACAGATCGGCGTAGAGCGGGAACTTCTCGGCGAGTGCGCGGACGCGGCCGGCGAGCGCGGTCGTCGTCTCCTCGTCGATGGTGGGTTGGAGTGCCCCGGCGATGATGTCGGCGACTTCGGTGAATTCGGTGGTGGTGAAGCCGCGGGTGGCC
>NZ_JAIUJZ010000210.1:0-19788 GCF_020176775.1 Saccharopolyspora sp. 6M | reverse complement strand
CCCGGCCCCCCCCCGCCCGGGGGGGCCCCGGGGGGGCCCCCCCCCCGGGGGGGGGGGCCCCCCGCCGGTTCGATCACGGTTCCGGGAACGCCGCCGCGCACCGGTCGACATCGGCCACGTGCGCGGCGATCCGCGCCGGATCGTCGAAGGACGCGCGGAATCCGTTCCGGGCGAGCTCGGCCAGCGCGGCGCGGCCCAGCCCGAGGTGGGCGCGCACCGCCTCGTAGTTGTCGTTGAGGTAGCCGCCGAAGTACGGCGGGTCGTCCGAGTTGACGGTGACCAGCACCCCGGCCTCGACCAGGGCGCGCAGCGGGTGCGCCGCCATCGAGGGCACCACGCGCAACGCGACGTTCGACAACGGGCAGACGGTCAGCGGCACCGCCGCATCGCGCAGCCGCGCCACCAGCTCCGGGTCGTCGATGGCGGCGACGCCGTGGTCGATGCGGTCCGGCCTGCACACGTCGAGGGCTTCGCGCACGTACTCGGCGGGCCCGTCCTCGCCCGCGTGGATCGTGGTGCGGTAGCCGCGGGCGCGGGCGGTCGCGTAGTAGTCGGCGAACTTGGCCGGCGGGTTGCCGCGCTCGGCCGCGCCGAGCCCGACACCCAGCACCCGCTCGCCCCAGGGCCGGATCAGGTCCAGGACTTCCAGCGCGGCGCCCTGCGTGCGGTGCCGCTGGCTGGTGACGAGCAGCGCGCCGTCGATGCCGCACTCGGCCCGGGCGTCGTCGATCGCGGCCAGCACCGGGTCCAGCTGGTCGGCGATCGGCACGCCGGCGTCGAGGAAGGTCTGCACGCCGAGGAACATCTCGGCGCGGCGCACCCCGTCGGCGTCGGCGCGGGCCAGGTAGGCGTGCGCGAGGTCGTAGAAGTCCTGGCCGGTGCGCAGCACCGACGCCGCCCGGAACAGCAGGGCGAGGAAGTGCTCCAGGCCGGTGAACTCGTAGGCGGCGCGCACCTGCTCGACGTCCGGCCAGGGCAGGTCGACGCCGTTGCGGGCGGCGAGCGCGAACAGCAGCTCCGGTTCCAGCGTCCCTTCCAGGTGGACGTGCAGCTCGGCCTTGGGCAGCGCCGGGATGAACGGGTCCGTCATGGCACGACTCCTCAAAAGTGAACTGAACGATTCACTTCTAGTCGTACCCTATCCGAGCAGCCCGCCGATGGCGCGGACGTGCGCCGCGTCCACCCGGGACCGCGGTTCACCGCAGATCAGCTGCAGCTGCAACCCGCGCCACAGCGCGACCACCGCGACCGCGGTCGCCTCCGGATCCGCGACCTCCGGCGCGTCCCGCAACGCCTCGGCGACCACCGCGGTCCACCGGTCGCGGACCTCCGCGAGGAACCCGGCGTACTTGTCGGGCAGGTCGACGGCCATGCCGACGCGCGCGAAGAACAACCGCAGGTGCGGCAGCCGCTCGGGGTCGGCGAGGTGCCCCCAGGCGGCCGCGAGCCGATCCGCGGTCCCGCCCGGCCCGCGCAGCAGCTCCGCGAGCCGGTCGAGCAGCACCGTGCCGCCGAGGATCTCGTCGATCGCCGCGCCGAGCAGCTCGTCCAGCGAACCGAAGTGGTAGAGCAGCATGCGGTTGTTCGAGCCGATCCCCCGCGCCAGCTCGCTCAACGACAACCCGATCACCCCGCGCGCCAGGACGAACTCGCGCGTCAGGCCCAGCAACCGCGCCCGCTCACCAGAACCACTCGCCACCGCCGGATCGTAACCACGCCCGCCCGGGTCGCCGGGAACTCACCGCCGGCCCGACGAACTCACGGCCGGGCGGAGCCGTCCGCGGTACCGCCCCGCGCCGCCCCGCGGTCCGGCCGGGGTCAGCCGCCCCAGCTCGCGATCGGAGCGCCGAGCACCTCCCGGTCGACCTCGATGCCGAGACCGGGTGCGGTTCCGGGCAGCACTCTCCCGCCGATGATCCGGGCGCCCGAGTCCGCCGTGCGCCGGGTGACCATGTCCGCGCAGTTGAGCACGCAGCGCAGCAGCCTCGGCGGCACGGTGGCGCCCAGATGCAGGATCGTGGCGAACGCGATGTCCGAACCCACGGTGTCCTGCACGCTCGCGGTGAGCCCGGCCGCGCGGCAGAGGTCCCGGTGGCGCCGGCTCGGGGTCAGGCCACCCGCCTTGGAGATCTTCAGCCCGATCCCGTCGGCGACGTCCGCCGCGACCAGGTGCGCGAGGTCCCCGTCGGCCTGGGCGAGTTCGTCGACGACGATCGGGACCGGGCACCGGCGGCGCAGCGACGCCGTCTCCCGCCACGTCGCGCAGGGCGCTTCCAAGGTGAAGTCCAGGCCTTCCGGGAGCAGCCGGATCATCCGCAGCGCCGTCTCCGGCAGCAGCCCGCAGTTCGCGTCCACCACGAAGTACTCGCCGGCGCGCCGATCGGCCAGGCAGGCGGCGATGCGTTCGGCGTCCAGCGCGGGCCCGCCTTCGCCGTCCAGCGCGCCGATCTTGATCGAGTGGCCGCGGTAGCCGCGCGCCCGGTGGTCGGCGACCCGCCGCCGCATCTCCTCCGGTTCCCCCGCGTGGATCGAGGAGATCATCGGCATCGGGACGTCCCACGAGCCGCCGAGCAGTGCGCACACCGGCAGGCCGACCGACTTTCCGAACGCGTCCCAGCACGCCACGTCCAGCGGCGTCTTCGCGTGCGGGTGCCCGACGAGCACGTCGTCCATGACGTCGCCGATCCGGTCCACCGCCCGCGGGTCGCGTCCCAGCAGCGCGGGCGCCAGCTCGGCGACGCCCGCGCGGACACCCGCGGCGTGCGCGGCGACGTAGGTGGAGCCGAACGGGGTGCTCTCACCCCAGCCCTCGGTTCCGTCGTCGCACGTGATCCGCACGATCGAGGCGTCGAAGGACTCGTAGGTCCGCCCGCCGGAGAGGGCGTAGACACCGCCCGAGTACGGCAGGTCCACCTGGTAGAGGTCGATCTTCGCTATCCGCATCTGGCACCTTCCTCGTGAGCGTCCGGGCCGGGCTCGTCAGGCGGGTGGCAGGAGCACCAGCTTCCCGACGTGGTCCTTCGCGGCGAAGTCCCGCTGCGCGCGGGCGATCTCCGCCAGCGGGTAGGTGCGGGCGACGACCGGCCGCACCTCGCCGCGCTCGACGTAGCCGACGAGGTTCGCGAAGACCTCGTCCTCCTGGAACGTGCAGCCGAGCACCGCGAGGTCCTTGAGGTACACCGTGCGCAGGTCGACCTCGGTGTGCGGGCCGCCGATCGCCCCGGAGATCGCGCAGCGCCCGCCGGGGCGCAGCACCTCCGGCAGCGACGGGAAAGCGGGTCCGCCGACCAGGTCGAGCACCACGTCGACCGAGGACGTGCCGAGCGCCTCGACGAGGTCCGCACCGCGGTCGACGACCTCGTCGGCGCCCTGGGCCCGGACCGCGTCGGCCTTCACCGCCCCGCACACCGCGATCACCTCGGCCCCGCGCCGCTTCGCCAGCTGCACGGCGGCGAGGCCCACTCCGCCGGACGCGCCGGTGACGAGCACCCGTTCCGCACCGACCGCGGCCCGGTGCAGCATGTTCTCCGCGGTCGAGTAGGCGCACGGCACCGCGGCCAGCTCCGCGTCGCTCCAGTCGCTGCGCACCGCGTAGGTGTCCCGATCGGGCGCGACGGTGAACTGCGCGAACCCGCCGTCGCACTCGCTGCCCAACGTCCAGCACTCGAACGGCCGGAAGCCGACCGGGCTGCGCAGCAGGTTCCGCACCAGCACCGCTGCCCGATCCGGTCGCGGGAGACGCCCGCGCCGACGTCGGCGACGTGGCCGCAGACGTCCGCGCCCTGGATGCGCGGGAAGCGGAGCGCGGCACCCGACCAGGAGGCGTCCGCGCCGTCGAGCCCGGCGACGCCCGCCGCCGCACCGGCACCGGTCGCGGCGGCCACGGACTTCGAGTACCAGCCGATCCGGGTGTTGACGTCCGTGTTGTTCACGCCCGCCGCGGCCACCCGGATCAGCACCTCGCCCGGGCCGGGCCGGGGCACCGGGACGTCGGTGCGGTACTCCAGCACGTCCACCCCGCCGTGGCCGGTCAGGTGCACTGCGGTCATCGTCGTCGGCAGCACGATCCACTCCTCCTCAGGTGGTCCGAACGGGAGCGGGCACGTCCCCTGCACCCGCTCCCGCCGCGAACCGGTGCGCTCCCGTTCCGTGCGGCCCTTCCCCGCGCTCGCACCGGTCGTCGTGGCGCAGGTTCAGCCCGCGCCCTCCCCGGAACGGGGGACGCCCAGCGGGTTCGCCGCCTGCAGCAGCGGTGGCAGCAGGGAGTCGGGGGCGTTCTGGAAGGTGACCGGGCGCAGGAACCGGTCGATCGCCGCGGTGCCCACCGAGGTGTGCGACGGGGCGGTCGTCGCCGGGTACGGGCCGCCGTGCTGCTGCGCGGCCGTCACCGCCACCCCGGTCGGCCACTGGTCGAACACGACCCGCCCGGCGCGGTCCGCGACGAGCTCGACGATGGGGAGCAGCCGGTCCCGTTCGGCGGGCCCGGGATCGCCGGAGGTCTGGACGGTGGCGGTGAGGCTTCCGTCGATCGCGGCCAGCACCTGCCGCAGCTCCTCGTCGGAGGCGTACTCGGCGATCACGGCGGTCGGCCCGAACGTCTCCTCCAGCAGCGCCCCGTCGAGCAGGGTCGACGCGGAACCGGCGTGCACGAGCGCGGGCGCGAACGCGGGCACCCCGGACTCGGTGCGCTGCTCCGCACCACGCACCAACACCTCGACCCCGTCGAGCGCGGCGACCTCGTCGAGCCGCGCCCGGTAGCCGTCCGCGATCTTCGTGGTGAGCATCCGGGCCGCCGGGACCTCCGCGGCCAGCTCGGCGATGCGGGCGGGGAGCCCGGAACCCGCCGGCACCAGCAGGATTCCCGGCTTGGTGCAGAACTGCCCGGCGCCGAGCGTGAACGAGGAGGTGAAGCCGCGGGCGATGTCCGCGCCGCGCTCGCGCTCCGCCTCCTCGGTGACGACGACGGGGTTGATGCTGCCGAGCTCGCCGAAGAACGGGATGGGGTTCGGCCGGGCCGCGGCGACGTCGAACAGCGCGCGGCCGCCCGCCACGGATCCGGTGAACGCGGCCGCCTTGATCCGCGGGTCCTCCAGGGCGCGCCGGCCGTCCTCGATCCCGGTGATCAGCGCGAAGGTGCCGTCCGGCGCGCCCGCCGACCGGAGCGCGTCGCGCACGACCTCCGAGGTGCGCAGCGAGGTCTCCGGGTGCCCGGGGTGCGCCTTGAGCACGACCGGGCAACCCGCGGCGAGCGCGGAAGCGGTGTCCCCACCGGCCACCGAGAACGCGAACGGGAAGTTGCTCGCGGCGAACACCAGCACCGGCCCGATCGGCAGCAGCACCCGCCGCAGGTCCGGGCGGTGCCCGAGCGCGGAGTCCGGGTCCTCGTGGTCGAACCGGATCCGCAGGTAGGAGCCGTCCCGCAGCAGGTCGGCGAACATCCGAAGCTGCACCGTGGTGCGGGTGACCTCGCCGGTGAGCCGCCCCTCCGGCAGGCCCGACTCCGCGACCGCCACGGGCACCAGCGACCCGGCTGCGGCATCGAGCGCGTCGGCGACGGCGGTGAGCGCGTCCGCGCGCTCGGCAGGGGTGCGCCGCGCCCAGGCGGGGGCCGCGGCAGCGGCGGCCGCGAGCGTGCGGTCGAGGTCCTGCTCGACCGCGCCGCGGACCGGGGTGTCCATCGTGCTCACTGGGAGGTCGTCCTCTCGTTCGGGGAAGGCGTGCGCGGGCGCCGCGGGACGGGCGCGGGCGTCGGGGCGGCGCCGGCTCACGCGGATCGCCGCGGTGCGCCGGACCGCGGGGCTCGGGCCGCTCCCGGAACCTCCGGCACCGCGGTGGTGCGCTCGGACGGCTGTCACATCGGTGACGTGCACTAGGTGGATGATTAGTTCACATTGTGATCACTAAGCGGCCAGTCTGGACGTCACCGACTCGGAGTGTCAATACTCCGCCAGGGCCCCGATTCCGCCGCCCCCGCTGGACCGCGCGCAGCGGAGCGCGACACCAGCATGCCGCGCAGAACTCGCCATGTGAACGGGACGACCGATATCCGGACGTTCTGCGGCCAACGCTCCGCCCAGGTGACGGCACCCCGGAAGAGCCCGCGCCTCCCGACACCCCGGCACGCGGCCCCCGCCCGGCGAGACCGCGGAGGACCACACCGCGTCCCCATTCTTCGCAGTTCGGCGGAATCACGCGGTCGGCCAATTCCGCGCGACCCGATACCACACTCCGAAAAAGCAGCCCCTCCGGTCTCCGAAAACGCCGAGAACGGTCTCTCCGGCGGTGCGTCAGGAATGCTGAAACCGCCCCCGAAGAACACCGTGCCGAGTCACGATCGGAGCGCGGCAGTCGGCTCACCGAACGGAGAATCCACCCTCGGAGTACCAGTACTAGCTGGTCAAACCTGCCAACGAACGCAACCCTTGCCGCCGCAACGACAATTTTTCGTACACCTCCCCGCCACATCCGAATACTGATGAGATAACACGAATTCAGCCGGACGATCTCAACGAATCGCACGCTAGATCCACTCCGCCGGGCGATCCCGCGCACCGATTCACCTGAGCTAGCCTCCGAACTCCACAGCGCGCGATGCCGAGTTGCACAAGCGCGACATCACCGGTTCCGGAGGAGGTCGACGGTGCCCATCGACGAATTCCCCTTTCCCTCGGCGGTCTGCGGCCCGCTCGACGCGTTCGGCGCCGACCGATGAGCGGCCCCGGGCGAGGATCCGTCGACGCCCGCGCCCACGTCGGCGGGCGGCCCAGCATCGGCGGCGTGATAGCGGGCTTCGCGCTCATAGTGGCCCTGGGTGCGGCGGTCGCCGCGTTGGGAGCCGCGCTGCCGTTCCTGCGCGAGCGGTACGACATCGGCGTCGCCGCCAGCGGGTTCGCGATCGTCGCGTTCAACGTCGGCGCGCTGTTCTCCACCCTCGGATGCGGCCTGGCCGATCGGCGGCTCCCGCCCAGACCCACCGTGCTCGGCCTGCTGGTGCTGTTCGCCGGCGGGCTGGGCGGGGCCGGCGTGGCACCGAGCTGGGCGCTGTTCGTCACCGCGATCATCATCGCCGGGTTCGGCTACGGCGGGATCGCGCTCTACCTCAACACCACGTTCGCGAGCGCGTTCGGCAAGCACAACGTGCTGATGATCAACCTCTTGCAGGCGGCGTTCGGCATCGGCGCGATCATCGGTCCGCTCGCGACGGCGGCCACCGCGGCGGTCGACGTGCGGTGGACGCTGGTGGCGATCGCCGTGGTCACGGCGTGCTGCTGGGCGGCGGCCGGGTGCTGCGCGGCGCGGCGGCGCGAACCCGGGACCGGCTCCGGCGCCGGGTGGAGCTCGATCCGGACCGTGCTGGCGGTCTCGGCACCGTTCGTGATCGTCGGGGTCTGCTACAACGGGCTGGAGACCGCGGTCGGCGCGTGGGCGAGCACGCACCTCACCTGGTCCGGGATGGACCCGGACGCGGCGGCGCGGTCCACGGCGCTGTTCTGGGCGGGGCTGACCGCGGGGCGGGTGATCATCCCGCTGGCGGCGAAGAACCTGCACCCGGCCCTGCTGATCCGCACCTCGCTCGCGGTGTCCGTCGCGATGTTCTCGCTCGCGGCTTCCGGTTCGGCGCCGGTGCTGTACTACGCGGCGGCCGGGTTCGCGCTGGGTCCGGTGCTGCCCACGACGCTGGCCTGGCTGGGTACCGTCACCCACCGCGCGCAGCTGGCCAACTCGATCCTGCTGACCGGGTGCATGGCCGCGAACGTCACGCACCCGTGGCTGGTCGGGGCCTCCGCGGACCCGGCGGCGCCCTGGTCGATCCCGGCGGTGCTGACCGGGTTCGCCGCGCTCGCGCTGTTCGCGTCGCTGGCCACGACGGCGTTCCGGTCCCGCCGGAGGTCCCGCGACCAGGTGGATCAGCACGTGACGACGAGCTCGTGACGATCAGTCCGAAGTGGACTTCCGCGTGCGCTCGTAGTGCCGCCGGGCCTTCATCCGGTTGCCGCAGGTGGCCATCGAGCACCAGCGGGCCCTGTTCGCCTTGCTCCGGTCGAGCAGGAACAGCCGGCACTCGTCGTTGCCGCAGGGCCGCAACCGCCCGGGCAGGTTCTCCGCGACCCAGGCCCACGCCAGCACGGCCCGAGCCGGGAGCAGCACGTCGTCAGCGGCGGCGAGCTCCCAGCTCAGGCCGTCGTCGTCGAGCACCGGACGCCGGTGGACCCCGTCGAGCGCTCCGGCGAGCGCGGAGGGCGGTCGCCGGCCGAGCGCGACGTCGGTGAGCCCGTCCCGAACTTGCCGCAGCAGCCGCAGCTCTCCGGCGCCGCCGGTGCCGCCGTGCGCGGCGGCCCACGCCCGGCCGGCGTCGTCGGTGGCGAGCTCGTCCCGTTCGGTTCCGTCGAGCACCGGCCTGCTGTTGAGCAGCGCCAGCAGCAGTTCCACGTCGTCGACCATCACACCAACCTAACCGCATCGTCACCTGTTGACAGGTTAGCAGGATGCGCTCTAGCGTTCCGCACCTAACCAATAAAAACCAACTGATGGGGTTACGATGCCTGCTGTGCACCACCGGACCGCGACCATCGACGGTCACGAGGTCTTCTACCGCGAAGCCGGCTCCCGCGAGCACCCGACCGTGCTGCTGCTGCACGGCTACCCGACCAGCTCGCACATGTTCCGCGGGCTCATCCCGGCGCTCGCCGACCGCTACCACGTCCTCGCCCCCGACCACCTCGGCTTCGGGCGGTCCGACGCGCCGCCCGCCGACGAGTTCGACTACGGCTTCGACGCGCTCACCACGATCACCGAGCAGCTGCTCGACCGGTTGGACGTGCGGGAGTGCGCCGTCCTCGTGCAGGACTACGGCGCCCCGGTCGGCTGGCGGCTCGCGCTGCGCCGCCCCGAGCGGATCACCGCGATCATCAGCCAGAACGGCAACGCCTACGAAGCCGGTTTCGTCCCCGAGTTCTGGGCGCCGATCTGGGACTACGCCGCCGATCCCGCGCCGGAGAACGAGCAGGCCGTGCGCGGCGCCCTCGGCATCGAGGCGATCCGGTGGCAGTACCTGCACGGCGTCCCGGACCCCAGCCTGGTCAGCCCGGACACCTGGCACCACGACCACGCCCTCCTCTCGCGGCCCGGCAACGACGCGGTGCAGCTGCGGCTGTTCCGCGACTACCCGAGCAACGTGGCGCTCTACCCGCGGGTGCACGAGTACTTCCGGGACAGCCGGGTGCCGCTGCTCGCGGTGTGGGGCGGCAACGACGAGATCTTCGGGCCGGACGGCGCCCGCGCCTTCGCCGAGGACCTGCCCGACGCCGAGATCCACCTGCTCGACGCGGGGCACTTCGCCCTCGAAAGCCACCTCGACACCGCCACCGACCTCATCCGCGACTTCCTCGGCCGGAACCTGCCGCAGAACGACCGGTGACGAGCTCGGCCACGAACGACGCCGGCCGGAGCGACCGGCCACGCCCGACGTGTTGCGCCGGTCAGCGATCGTCCCGGGTGAGCGGGCGATCCCTTCCGTTTTCGGCCTCGTGCGCCCGGAACCTCCCCTTCTCCGTGATCCCGCACGTCGTACCGCACGCCGCCCCGCCACCTCGGTGACCGAGCAGCCGCCGAGCGGGCCACGCAGCCGGTCGGTGGCAGCCGGTCGGTGGCAGCCGGTCGGTGCGGGTTCGGCCGTCGATCGGATTCGCCCTCGGAGGCGATCGCCACGCCTGGAAATGCGGTGCGCTTCGCGGGAAGGTGCGGTGGTGGCCGTACTGGAGTTCCCGAATCCCCCGCTCACCGACGGCACCGTGGCGTTGCGGCCGTGGCGCACGGCCGATGTGCCGCAACGATTCGCCGCCTTCTCCGATCCGCTGTGCCTGCGCTACTCCTGGCCGCACCCGGAACCGTTCACCGCGGAGCACCTGCGGGACCGGGCGGCCGCGGACGAACAGGCGCGGCTCCGCGGGGAGAGGCTGGCGTTCGCCGTGGTCGATCCGCACGATCTCGGCACGGTCCTCGGTGGCGCTGCGCTCTACGACGTGGACCTGGCGCAGCTGCGCGCCCGGATCGGGTACTGGCTCGGTGCGGACTCGCGCGGGCGCGGTGCGGCCACGGGGACCGTTCGCCTGCTGGCGGCGTGGGGCTTCCACGACCTCGGCCTCGCCCGCCTGGAGCTGACCTGCGAGCCGACCAACTCCTCGTCCCGGCGGGTCGCCGAACGGTGCGGATTCACGTTCGAAGGGGTGCTGCGCTCGCACCAGCGGTTCCGGCGCGGGCGGCGCGACACCGCCGTGTTCGGGTTGCTGCCGGGAGAATTGCGGTGATCGGTGTGGCGGTGTGATCCGCGGCGCGCTTCCAGGCTTTCGACGCTGGTCAGCGCGCCGCGGGTGGGTGCGGCGGTCCCGGTGCGCGGGACGGGGGTGGCGCGCGGCCGGGGCGACCCGCACGATCTGGCGGGCGATCAACGCCCCCGGGCGATCGAGATCTAGGAGATGTCATGCCGCTGGCCGATTTCCCCCGCTACCCGCTGCTGTTCGGGCCCAGTCCGATCCACCCGCTGGACCGGCTCACCACCCATCTGGGCGGGGCGCGGATCTGGGCGAAGCGGGAGGACTGCAACTCCGGGCTCGCCTACGGCGGCAACAAGACCCGCAAGCTGGAGTACATCGTCCCGGACGTGCTCGCCTCCGGCGCCGACACGCTGGTGTCCATCGGCGGCTACCAGTCCAACCACACCCGCCAGGTCGCCGCGGTGGCCGCGAAGCTCGGACTCGGGGCGCGGCTCGTGCAGGAGAAGTGGGTGGACTGGCCGGACGCGGTCAACGACAAGGTCGGCAACATCCTGCTGTCCCGGATCATGGGCGCCGATGTGCGGCTGGACCCCGCCGGGTTCGACATCGGCATCCGCGAGTCCTGGGAAGAGGCGATGGACGAGGTGCGGGCCGCGGGCGGCACCCCCTACGGCATCCCGGCCGGAGCGTCGGAGCACCGGCTCGGCGGGCTCGGCTTCGCGGGCTGGGCCGACGAGGTCGCGCAGCAGGAGGAGCAGCTCGGGGTCTTCTTCGACACCATCGTCGTCTGCACCGTCACCGGTTCCACCCACGCGGGCATGATCGCCGGGTTCGCCGGGCAGGACCGGCCGCGGCGCGTCATCGGCATCGACGCCTCCGCGACGCTGGACAAGACCCGCGCGCAGGTCGAGCGGATCGCGCGGCACACCGCCGAGCTGGTCGGCCTCGGCCGCGAACTGCGCGAGGACGAGATCACCGTGCTCGAAGGCTGGGCGGGTGATCGCTACGGCATCCCGGTGCGGTCGACGCTCGACGCGATCCGGCTCAGCGGCAGCCTCGAAGGCATGATCATCGACCCGGTGTACGAGGGGAAGTCCATGGCCGGGCTGATCGACCTGGTGCGCGACGGGGAGATCGGCCGCGACTCCAACGTCCTCTACGCCCACCTGGGCGGCCAGCCCGCGCTCAACGCCTACGCGGGCGCCTTCGCCTGACCGCGGGTGGACGAGCCCCGGCGAACGGGCCGTCACCCGGTGCGGATGCGCCGGGCGACGGTCGCCCCGGCGTTCTCCGCCCGTCGGACGCGGTGCCGGGGAGGTGCGCAGCGGACCGTCAGGGCCCGGCGGCGGTGGCCGCGTCGAGGAACCCGCGCACCAGGTCGTTCGGACGGCCCGGGTGCACGAGGTGCACCGCGCTCGGCGGGGCCCCGGTGAGCGGCACGAACCGCACCGCCGGGTGGTGGGTGCGGCGGCGCGCGACGTCCGGGACGACGCCGATGCCGCGATCCGCGGCGACCGATTCGAGCCATTCGTCGAAGTTCCCGGTCTCCACGACGCGTTCCGGCCCCCGCCCCACCGGGAACGACCACGGTCCGGTGGTGCCGCTGCGGACGTTGACGACCAGCGGCCAGGACGGGACCTCCGACCAGTCGAGCCCGCTGCTCGGCAGGGCGCTGCGCCGCGCGCACACCGCGACCCGCGCTTCGTCGTGCAGGTGCACGGCCCGCGACCCCGGCGGGGCGTCCCGGGGCGCACCGCGGACGACGGCGACGTCCACCGCTCCCCCGCCCAGCTCGCGCAGCGGATCATCGCAGCGCACCAGCTGGACCGAGGCGCCGGTGGCGCGTTCGAAGCGGGTCATCGCGCGCTGCGCCCACGGGTCCGGCAGCAGCCAGCTGAACCCGAGCCGGACCGTGCGGCCCGCGCGCACCGCCGCGACACCGCGCCCCAGCGCGGCCAGGACCTGCTCGGCGTGGCCGAGGAACTCCCGGCCCGCCGCGGTGGGCCCGACCTGCCCGGCGGAGCGGTCGACCAGCTCCACGCCGAGGACCTTCTCCAGCTGCGCGACGGTGCGGCTCAACGCGGGCTGGGTGATCAGCAGGTCCTCGGCGGCGCGGGAGAACGAGCCGCGCCGCACCACCGCGACGAACGCCCGCAGGTGCCGCAGCTCCACGTCCACCGCCTGCACCCCGCTCCACCTCGCGCCATGCCCGGCAGGCATGCAACCAGCCCGATCGGCATTTCACAAGGAGATCCCGGCCGCTTAGCGTCGAGCGCACCATGAACCTCGACACCTCCGAACGCACCGGTTCTCCCCTTCCCGTCGTCGTCGGCTCGGCAGCCGCGCTGGCCGCGGCGATGGGGGTCGGCCGGTTCGCCTTCACCCCGATCCTGCCGCTGATGCAGGCCCAGGCCGGCCTGTCCGCCGGGCTCGGCGCCTCGCTGGCCACGGTCAACTACGCCGGTTACCTCGCCGGTGCGCTGGTCGGGATCGCCGCGCCCGGCGTGGTGCGCTCGACGGCGGTGCTGCGCGGATCGCTGCTCGCGCTGGTGGCGAGCCTGGCGCTGATGCCGGTGCTGACCGGTGCCGCCGCGTGGTCGGCGCTGCGGCTGGTGGCGGGCGTCGCCAGCGCGCTGATCTTCATGATCGCGGTGAGCACGGCGCTGTCCCGGCTGAGCGGGCACGCGCAGCACTGGACCGGCTGGGTGTTCGGCGGCGTCGGCGGCGGGATCGCCGCGTCCGGGCTGCTGGTGCTGGCGCTGCGCACCGCGGGCGGCTGGCGGGAGGCGTGGTGGGCGTGCGCGCTGCTCGCGGCGCTGCTCAGCGCGTTCGCGTGGCGGCTGGTTCCCGGAACACGGCCGGGAGCGGTGGCGGCGGAGCCCGCCGTCCCGCGCGCGCACCGGTGGTTCGCGCCGCTGCTGGCCGGATACGCGCTGGAGGGCGTCGGGTACATCATCGCCGGGACGTTCCTGGTCGCGGCGATCGAGCGGACCGCGCCGGGCGCGCTCGGCAGCGGGGCCTGGGTGCTGGTCGGGCTCGCCGCGCTGCCCTCGTGCGCGGTGTGGGCCCGGTTGTCCCTGCGTTGGAGCAGGCCCGCGCTGCTGCTCACCGCGCTGCTGGTGCAGTCCGCCGGGATCGCGCTGCCCGCGCTGCTCGGCGGCGCCGTTCCCGCGCTGGTGTCGGCCGCGCTGTTCGGCGCGACGTTCATGGGGATCAGCAACCTCGCGCTCGCCGTCGGGCGGGACCTGGCGGTCCCGCGGGCGGTGGCGATGCTGACCGCCGGCTACAGCGCGGGCCAGATCCTCGGGCCGCTGCTGGCCGCGCCGCTGCTGAGCGGCGGCTACGACCGGGTGCTGCTGCTGGCCGGGGCGATCGTGCTGGCGGCGGCGGCCGCGGCCGCGGCGGTCCGCTTCCGCTACCCGCTCGCGTCCCCGCGCCCGGCGATCGCGCCCCGGTGAACGGCCCGTCGGCGGGGGCCGTCCACCCGGCCGCCTGCCTGCGAACCCGCCCGGTGAGTTCTTCCGCTGAGCCGCCGACCATCCACCCAGCCCGACCACCAGCGGGTTCCGCCACCACCGCACGAGCAGAAGTGGAGGGACGGGCGGTGAGCGATCAGGCGGCGGCGAGTTCGGCCTCCCGGCGGGTGAGCACCTTCGGACCGTCCTCGGTGATGGCGACGGTGTGCTCGGAGTGCGCGGTGCGGGAGCCGTCGGCGGAGCGGATCGTCCAGCCGTCCTCGTCGTAGATGATCTGGTCGGTGGTGCGCGCGAACCACGGCTCCAGCGCGAGGGTCAGCCCGGTGCGCAGCTTCAGGCCGCGCCCGGCGCGGCCCCGGTTGGCGACGTGCAGCTCCTCGTGCATGGTGCGGCCGATGCCGTGCCCGCCGAACTCGGTGTTGACCGGGTAGCCGTAGTCGCAGGCGACCGCGTAGATCGCCGCCGAGATGTCCCCGATGCGGTTGCCGGGGCGCGCGGCCTCGATCGCCGCCTCCAGCGCTTCCTCGGTGGCGCGGATGATCCGCTGGTCCTCCGCGGCGGGCGTGCCGACGATGACGGTGCGCGCCGAGTCCGCGGCCCAGCCGTCGATCTTGACCGCGAGGTCGGCGGTGAGCACGTCGCCGTCGCGCAGGGTGTAGTCGTGCGGTTTCCCGTGCAGCACCGCGTCGTTGACCGCCAGGCAGATGACGTTGCGGAACGGGCCCTTGCCGAAGGACGGCGCGTAGTCCCAGTAGCAGGATTCCGCGCCGCGCTTCTCGATCATGCCGCGCGCGTGGTGCTCCAGGTCCATCAGGTTGACGCCCACGTCGGCGATCCGGCCGATCTCGGAGAGCACTTCGGCCACGAAGCGGCCGGTCACGTGCATGCGTTCGATCTCCGCGGACGTCTTCAACTCGATCAAGGAAACCTCATCAGGGGTGGTCGGTATAGTTATACCGGAAACGCTAGCACTGGACGGTATAGTAATACCAACCCTATCCTGGTCGCATGGTCCGCCAACCGCTCACACCCCAGCAGATCGAAGCAGGCAGGCGCCTCGGGTCCCTGCTGCGCCAGGCGCGAGCCGACCGGGACCTGGTGGAGGTCGCGCAGGCGGCGGGCATCTCACCGGAGACGCTGCGCAAGATCGAGACCGGCAGGCTGCCCTCCCCCGGCTTCGGCACGATCATCTGCCTCGGCGAGGCCCTCGACCTGCCGGTGGAGGAACTGGCCGCCACCTGGCGCGGCGCCGACCAGCCCCTCGAAGCCGCCGGCTAGCCGGCCCGGCGCCCCGGAAGAGCGCCGTCCGGCCCCCCAACGGGACTACCCCAGCTCCAGGCGCACGTCGTAGTCGCGCAGCCAGCGATCCAGCTGGATCACGTTCTCCATGTCCCGGCGGCGGAAGTTCACGCTGTTCTCCCCCGGATCGCTCGCCAGCCGTTCCCGGGCGCGCCGCTCGTCCAGCAGCGGGCCGACCGGGGAATCCGAGTCGTCGAGCAGCTCGGCGAGTTCGCGGCGCACCGCCCGCTCGTACTCGGTGTCCTGGGTGGCCGGGTAGTGCGCCTTCTTCCGCCCGAAGATGGAGTCGGGCAGCAGGTCGCGGGTGGCGGCGCGCAGCAGGCCCTTCTCCTGTCCGCCCGCGATCTTGGCGGACCACGGGGCGTTGAACACGTACTCGACCAGCCGGTGGTCGCAGAACGGGACGCGGACCTCGACCCCGGCGGCCATGCTCATCCGGTCGACGCGGTCCAGCAGCAGACGGCCGAACCGGCTCAGGTTGAGGTAGGTGAGCTCGCGCATCCGCGCGTCGGCGGCCGGCTCCCCGTCCAGCCGCGGCACTTCGGCCAGGGCCTCGCGGTAGCGCTCGCGGCGGTAGCCGGGCAGGTCCAGCAGCTTCCACATCTCCGGGGACAGCAACGTGGTGTCCGCGGTGCCCTCCCCGGCGAAGGTGTGCTCGGCGTCGGCGAGCCACGGGTACGTGTCCGCGTCGCGCAGCGCTTCGTCGTGGAACCAGCGGTATCCGGCGAACAGCTCGTCGGCCGCCTCCCCGGACAGCACCACCGGCGTGTGCTGCCGGACGCCGGCGAACAACCGGTGGATCGAGACGTCCATGTCGCCCATGAACAGCGGCAGGTCGTAGGCGCGCAGGCAGGTGAGCCGGTGCCCGGGATCGGCCAGCTCGTCCGGGGAGAAGGTGAGCGTGCGGTGGTCGGCGCCGACGTGCCGGGCCAGCTCCTCGGCGAACGGCCGGTCCGGTGAGCCGCGGCCGACGTCGGCGGTGAAGTTCTCGGCCTGCCCGGTGAAGTCGACCGCGAACGATCGGACCGGCCCGTCGCCCCGCTCGGCGAGGGCTCGTCCGGTGAGCGCGGTGATCGCGCTGGAGTCCAGCCCGCCGGACAGCAGCGTGCCGCAGCCGACGTCGGAGGTGAGCTGGCGTTCGACCGCTCCACCCAGCAGCCGCCGCACGGTGGCGACGGTGGTGTCGTGGTCGTCGGTGTGCTCGCGGGCGGTCAGCCGCCAGTAGCGGCGGGTCGTGGTGCCCTCGGGGCTGATCCGCACGATCTCGGCCGGTTCGACCTCGTAGACGCCGCGGTAGCTCGCGGTGCGCGGGGTCTTGACGAAGGCCAGCAGTTCGCGCAGGCCGTCGACGTCCACCACGGGTTCGACGAGCGGGTGGGTCAGCAGCGCCTTCGGTTCGGAACCGAACAGCACCCCGCTCGGCGTCGGGTGGTAGTAGATCGGTTTGATCCCGGCGCGGTCCCGGACCAGCAGCAGGCTGCGGCTTGCCGGGTCCCAGACGGCGAGGCCGAACATGCCGTCGAGGCGTTCGGCGAAGGACTCGCCCCATTCCGCGTAGGCGTGCAGCACCACTTCGGCGTCGGTACCGGTGCCGAAGCGGTGGCCGCGGCCGCGCAGTTCGGCGCGGAGTTCGGCGTGGTTGTAGACGGCGCCGCTGAAGCTGAGCACGGCGGTGGTGCGCCCGTCCTCGTCGAGGACCATCGGCTGCCGCCCGTGCTGCGGGTCGAGCACCGCCAGCCTGCGGTGCGCCAGACCCGCGTCCGCGTCGAGCCACACGTCCCCGCCGTCGGGGCCGCGGTGGCGCAGCGCCTCGCCCATGGCGCGCACCGCGGCCCCTTCGCCGCGGAGGTCGCGGTCGAAGTCGACCCAACCGGCGATTCCGGACATCGCGTGCTCCTCTCATTCCTGCCAGTGCGGCCGCGAAACTACTACAGTTCAGAACTGTTGCACACCACCAGAGGTGAAGACGAAAACGGCGTTCTGGTAGGAAGTGCGCATGACGGTGAGGACGTTGCAGCGCACGAGCCTGCCCGGCCAGGTCATCGCCCAGGTGCAGGATCTGATCCGCCGCGGCGAGTGGCCGGTCGGGACCAAGCTGCCCCCCGAGACGCAGCTGGCCCGCGACATGGGCGTCGGGCACAGCACCGTCCGGGAGGCGCTGCGCGCCATGGCCCACTTCGGCATGTTGGAGACCCGCCCCGGCAGCGGGACCTTCGTGCGCGCCGACAGCGATCTCGCCGCCTCGCTGTCCCGGCGGATCTCCGCGGACGCGCTGGAAGGCCTCGAAGCGCGCAACAGCCTGGAGCGCGACGCGGCCCGGCTGGCGACGCTGCGCCGCACCGACGACGACCTCGCCGCGCTGCGCGAGCACCTCCACGCGCAGCACGCCGCCTACGACGACGGCGACGCCGACCGGTACGCCGAAGCCGACGTCGAGTTCCACCGCTCGCTGGTCGCCGCCGCGCACAACAGCGTCCTCGACGAGCTCTACGCCGGGCTGACGGTGGTGCTGCGCCGCACCATCGGCAGTGCGGTCGCCGAACTGCAGCACGAGCACTCACACCTGCACGCCTCGCACGTCGACCTCGTCGACGCGGTCGAACGCCGCGACGCGGCCGCCGCGGACCGCGCGGTCGGGGAACACCTCGCCCTCGCCGAGGACCTGTTCCGCCGTTCCTGATCGGCTCCGGCGCCGGGCCGGGGACCGCCTTATGCTGCCCGCGACGGCGCCGGGCGCACCTGCACGCACCGGTGCGCAGGGACCACCGGGACGGGTGCACGTTGACGATGCCGCGCTTCTACCGGCAGCGGCGCGCGCTGCTGCGGGCCCTGGACAGCGAGCCGCTGGCCGCCGCCGCGCTCGCCGCCGCCACCCTCATCGCCCTGGTGTGGGCGAACCTCGGCAGCGGCTACGACGACTTCTGGTCCACCGAGGCCGGGGTGCGGATCGGCGGGCTGGACCTGTCGATGTCCGCCTCGGACTGGGTGGACGACGCGGTGATGGCGGTGTTCTTCTTCTCCGTCGGGCTGGACGTCCGGCGCGAGTTCACCCTCGGCGAGCTGCGCGACCGCAGGCGCGCGGTGCTGCCGGTGTGCGCCGCGCTCGGCGGGCTGGTCGTGCCGGTGCTGCTGTTCCTCGCGCTCAACGCCGGATCGGCGGCCGCGCCCGCGTGGGGCGTGGTGATCTCCACCGACACCGCGTTCGCGCTTGGCATGCTCGCGCTGGTGGGCCCGCGGAAGGCGCCGCGGCTGCGGGTCTTCCTGCTCACGCTCGCCGTCGTGGACGACATCGGTGCGCTCGGCGTGATCGCGCTGTTCTACACCGCGGACCTCTCTCCCGGCTGGCTCGCGGTGGCCGCCGCCGGGCTGGTGCTGATCTGGCTGCTGCAGCGCTTCCGGATCTGGCGGGTGATGCCGTACCTGGTGGTCGGGATGGGGGTGTGGCTGGCGATGCACCTGTCCGGGGTGCACCCGACGCTCGCCGGGGTGCTGATCGCGCTGCTGATGCCGGTCTACCCGACGCGGCTGGAGGACGTGGACACCGCCTCGAAGGTGGTGCACCAGTTCCGGCAGGCCCCGGCGGCCCGCGTGGCCCGGCTCGCGCGGTGGAGCATCGACCGGTCGGTGCCGATGAACCAGCGGCTCACCGACCTGCTGCAGAGCTACGTCAACTTCCTCGTCGTGCCGCTGTTCGCGCTGTCCAACGCCGGGGTCCCGCTGTCCGGGCAGGCGCTGTCGGCGGCGCTGAGCTCCCGGCTGACCTGGGGCGTGGTCGCCGGGCTGGTGCTCGGGAAGTTCCTCGGCATCGCGGGCACCTCCACGCTGGTGCGGCGGCTGGTGCCGGGTACCCGCGTGCCGAGCCTCGACGTGCCGCGACTGGCCGGGGTCGGGGCCCTGTCCGGGATGGGCTTCACGATCTCGCTGCTGGTGGTGGACCTGGCGCTGTCCGATCCGGCGTTGCGGGACGAGGCGCGGGTCGGCGTGCTGCTCGCGTCCGCGCTCGCGCTGGGGCTGTCCTGGGCGGTGTTCGCCGCGGGCAACCGGCTGCGGCCGCTGCCCGCGCCCGCCGGGCGCACCCTGCAGCGGGAGGTCGATCCGGAACGCGACCACATCCGCGGGCCGGTCGACGCGCGGACCACGATCGTCGTCTACGCCGCGCTGGACCACCGCTACCGGACCCGCACCTTCGAGGTGGAGAACGAGGTCCGCCACCTGCTCGGCGACGAGTTCCGGCTGGTGTTCCGGCACCACGTCACCGCGCAGCCGGACTTCGTGCGGGCGCTGGCGATCGAGGCGGCGGGCGCGCAGGACCGGTTCTGGGAGATGCACGACGCGATCTCCGAGCAGCGCGGCGAACCGGACGCCCGGCTGCTGCGCGGCATCGCGGCCGACCTGGGCCTTGACGTGGAGCGGTTCGTGCACGACGTGCGCACCTACGCCCACCTGGGCCGCATCGAGGACGACAACCTCGATGCCGACACGGCCTCGTTGCCGGACCAGGCCGTGTTCTACGTCGACGGGCACAAGCTCGAAGGCCCGGCCAACTCGTGGAACATCACCCGCACCGCCCGCCTCAGCCGATGACCCGCCCCCCGCCGAACCAAGCAGTCTTCCTGTCAGCGGCGAAGCCGCTGAGCCGCCGACCCAGCACGCAGCTCGACCGGCTCGCGCGGTGGAGCATCGACCGGTCGGTGCCGATGAACCAGCGGCTCACCGACCTGCTGCAGAGCTACGTCAAC
>NZ_JAIUJZ010000209.1:7880-13062 GCF_020176775.1 Saccharopolyspora sp. 6M | reverse complement strand
GTTCCCGTCCCGCCCGCGGCCGCCTCCCGCGCGCCCGATCGGCCTGCCGCGCGGGCCGCGCCCGGTCCGCCTGCCCGACGGCGGGGCCGGTTCGAGCCGGGGCGCGGGCGACGACCCGGCGCCCCGCTGCACGGCGCGCTCGCCCGCTCCACCGCCGAGGAGGTGTTCGGCGCCGACCGGGTGCGCGCCGAACTGGACGCCGGGCGCTGGGTCGAACCGTGGGGCGGCGTGCTGCTGCCCGCCCGTCGCGCCCGGGACCCGCTCGCGCGGGCCGAGGCCGCGCTGCTGCGCGCCGGTCCGCACGCGGTGCTCAGCGGGCCCACCGCCGTCGCCATGCACGGCTGCACCGAGGCGTTCGACGACGAGGTCGTGCACGTCGCGGTGCCCTACCACCGCCAGCCCCGCTCGGTGCCCGGCCTGCTGATCAAGCAGGCCTGCGTCCGCGAGTCCGAGGTGCTGGAGCTCGACGGGCTGCGGGTGCACGCGCTCGAAGTCGCGCTGGTCGAGATGCTCTGCACCGGAGAACGGCGCACCGCGCTCGCCTGCCTGGAGCAGGCGCTGGCCGCGCTGGGCACGGCCGCCGAGCGGTTCCACGCCGTGGTGGCCGAGCAGGTGCACCGCAGGCGGGACCGCCGCGGCACCCGGCGCGCCGCGGAACTGCTCGACCTCGCGCGGCTCGGTCCGTCCGGCGCGGTCCCGGTCGTCGCCCGCATCGAAGCCGCCGCGCCGGCGAACGCGCTCGCCGGAGGTGCGTCGTGACCGAGCACCGGGACATCACACGAACGCCTGTGATGACCGCATCCGAATGCGTTATGTTCAGCGAGGAACCCGGTATTCCGGCCCGATCCAGCACTCGCGTCCGCCGCCCCGCCGCGCGGATCCGCTGGGGCCGCGGGACGAGGAGGGCACGAGGTGTCACGCAACGACGATCGGTTCCCGGATCAGGTGCGGGGCTCGGCCCCCGTCCTGCCGAACGGGACCGCGGTCACCGGCACGGCGGAATCGCGCGCGGCGCTCGGCGAACCCGTGGAGCTGGTGCTGCTGGACGTGGGTGGGCCCGTCTACGACGACTCCTGGTACCGGGAAGCGCTGCTGCGGGCGACCTGCGAACTCGTCGCGGAGAACGGCGGGATGCTGCTCGAAGCGGAGTTCCAGCGGGTCTACGACGCGCGGCGGCAGTCGCAGGAAGGTTCGCTGCGCACCGCGATGGCCGAGCACTTCCTCCGCGACGGCGACCGGGAACGGTTGTCGGACCGGGCCGAGAGCTACTGGTTCTACCCGCCCTCCGCCCTGCACCCGGACGTGCTGCCCGCGCTGCGGCAGCTGTCCGAGCGGTACTCGATCGCCGTGGTGGCCAACCAGCGGGCGCTGGTCGTGGACGCGCTGCGCCGCGACGGGGTGGCCCCGTTCATCGATCACTGGGCGATCTCGGAGCTGGTGGGGGCGACCAAACCGGACCCGGAGATCTTCTGGCACGCGCTGAACCGGGCCGGCGTGCTGCCGCGGAACGCGGTGCACGTCGGCAACCGGCTCGACTCCGACGTGCGCGGCGCGCAGCGCTTGGGGATGCGCACCATCTGGGTGGTGCGCGGCGAAGCACCGCCGGACCCGACGCCGGAGCAGCTGGGCGAACCGGACATCGCGGTGTTCTCGCTGGCGGACGTGCCCGCCGCGGTGGAACGCCTGCAACGAGCCCGGTAGCCGGGTCAGGCTTCGGCGACCTCCACCGCGACGCCGCGCTCGCGCAGCTCGTCCAGCACCGGTCGCGGGGTCGCCGGGTCCACGACGACCAGGTCGAACTCGGTCAGCGGCGCCAGCTCGTGCACCGCGCGCCGCTCGAACTTGGAGCGGTCCGCCAGCAGGACGCGGGTGGCGGCGGTGCGCATCAGCGCCCGCTTCACCTGCACGGACTCCAGCGAGCGGTGCAGGCAGTGCCCGTCCACCACGGCCGTCGCGGACAGCAGCAGCACGTCCGAGCGCAACGCGCCCGCCATCTCCGCGGCGTGCAGGCCGAAGAACGCGTCGTAGCCCGGGTGGAAGTCGCCGCCGAGGCCGATCACGTGCACGCCGTCCTCCTCGCGCAACCGGTTGATCACCGGGAGGAAGTTGGTGACGACGGTCAGCGGGGCCAGCTCGCCGAGCCGTTCGGCGACCGCGAGCCCGGTCGTGCTGTCGTCGAGCGCGACGACCTGGCCGGGGGAGAGGTGGCGCAGCGCGTGGCGGGCGATCCGGGACTTGGCCTCCGCCGCGTCGGACCGGCGGGCGCCGACCGACCTGGGCAGCAGCGAACCCGGGGTGGAGGTGGCGCCGCCGCGGACCTTGCGCAACCAGCCCTGGCGTTCGAGGACATCCAGGTCGCGGTGGATGGTCATCCCGCTGACGCCGTACTCCTCGACGAGCCGCTCGATGCGCACGGTGCCGTCGGCGAGCACCGTCTGCCGGATGCGCTCGCGCCGCTGCTGCTGGGACACCGCCCCGCTGACCTGGCCCACACCCACCTCACCACCGACGTGTGCCGTCGGTGTGATTATCACACGCGGGAGGTGACGTCCGGGCCGCTCGGCGGTGCCGAGTCGATCACGGTCCGACGTTGCCGCAGGGCCGGGTGCGCAGCTTCGCCACGTAGTCCTCGGGCGCGCCCGCCGCCTCCGCCGCGTCGGCCATCACGCCGAGGTAGCGGGCCGAGGGCAGGCCGCCCTCGTAGGCGTCCAGCACGTACAGCCAGGCGAGCACCGGTCCGTCCAGGGTCTGCACCCGAAGCCGCAGCTTCTTGTGCATCCCCAGCTCGGAGCCCTCCCAGCGGTCGAGCTGCCGTTCGTCCTCGGGGCTGACGTCATACAGCACGGTGAAGACCTGCTCGCCGGGGTGCTCGACGATCGTCGCCAGCGCACCTTCCCAGCCGTAGTCCTCACCACCGAAGGTCAGCCGCCAGTCCATCAGCCAGCCCGTTCCCGCCAGCGGGGAGTGCGGGGCTCGCTCGGTCATCTGGGCCGGATCCATGTTGGACCCGTACGCGGCGTACAGCGGCACGCCCCACAGGGTAGCGATCGATGGGCCCGATGTCGGAGTGGACCGCGTCACCGCGGCGGCGAGTCGCGGTCCGAACGCCGCGAACGGGCGGGTACCGCCCGAATCGCCGCGAGCCGGCGAGACATAGGGTGGTGGCGCCCACGAGGCTCGGAGTACGGAGGGACCGCGAAGTGACCCGCATCGTGATCATGGGAGGTGGGCCTGCCGGTTACGAGGCGGCCCTGGTCGCAGCGCAGAACGGCGCCGACGTGACGCTGGTGGAGCCGGACGGGCTCGGTGGTGCGTGCGTGCTCTACGACTGCGTCCCGTCCAAGACCTTCATCGCCTCCGCGGGCGCGCGGTCGGCCGCCCGCGACGTGCGCGAGCTCGGCATCCGCAGCGATCCGGACGGCGTCGAGGTGGACACCGCCGTCGTGCACGGCCGGGTCAAGGGCCTCGCGCTGGCGCAGTCCGCCGACATCCGCGCCCGGGTGCGCCGCGAAGGCGTCAAGATCATCGCGGGGCGGGCCCGGTTCACCAACCCCGCGCACGGCATGGCGCAGCACCGCATCGGCGTGGACCGGGCCGACGGCGGCACCGAGGAGCTGGTCGGTGACGTGGTGCTCATCGCCACCGGCGCCACCCCGCGGGTGCTGCCGGGCGCGGTGCCGGACGGGGAGCGGATCCTCAGCTGGCGCCAGCTCTACGACCTGCCCGAGCTGCCCGAGCACCTGGCCGTGATCGGCTCCGGCGTCACCGGGGTGGAGTTCGCCTCCGCTTACACGGAGATGGGCGTCAAGGTCACGATGATCTCCAGCCGGGACCGGGTGCTGCCGCACGAGGACGCCGACGCCGCGGGCGTGCTGGAGGAGGTCTTCGCCGAGCGCGGGACCGAGGTCGTCAAGCACGCGCGGGCCGAGCGGGTCGAGCGGACCGAGAAGGGCGTCGTCGTGCACCTCGCCGACGGCAGGCGCGTCGAAGCCAGCCACGCGCTGATGACCGTCGGCTCGGTGCCCAACACCGAGGACATCGGGCTGGAGCGGGTCGGCCTGGAGACCGACCGCGGCGGCTACGTCAAGGTGGACCGGGTGTCCCGCACGCAGGTCCCCGGCGTGTACGCGGCGGGCGACTGCACCGGGTTGCTGCTGCTCGCCTCCGTCGCGGCCATGCAGGGGCGCATCGCCATGTGGCACGCGCTCGGCGAGGGCGTCAGCCCGATCAAGCTCAAGACCGTCGCAGGCAACGTGTTCACCCATCCGGAGATCGCCACCGTCGGCATCAGCGCGCAGGCCATCGACTCCGGCGAGGTGCCCGCGCGCACCGTGACGCTGCCGCTGGCGACGAACCCGCGGGCGAAGATGGAAGGTCTGCGCCGCGGCTTCATCAAGATGTTCTGCCGCCCGCAGACCGGTGTGGTGATCGGTGGCGTCGTGGTCGCGCCGAACGCCAGCGAACTGGTGCTGCCCATCGCGCTGGCGGTGCAGAACCAGGTGACGGTGGAGAACCTGGCGAACACCTTCTCGGTGTACCCGTCGCTGTCCGGGTCGCTCACCGAGGCCGGGCGCCAGCTCATGCGCCACGACGACCTGGACTGAGCCGTCACCGCCGCGGGACCGGCCTCGACGGCGGCGGGGCCGGCGGGGACCCTGGGGACGGGAGGCATTGCCATGGCGACACCGGTGCTGGTCTACGACGGCGACTGCGGCTTCTGCACCCGCAGCGTGCGGCTCGCGGAGAAGCTGCCGTTGCGCGCGCGGATCGTGCCGTGGCAGGAAGCGGACCTGACCGCGCTGCGCACCACCGAGCAGCGCGCCCGGCACGAGGTGCTGTGGGTGGACGAGACCGGCCGCGTCTCCGGCGGGGCGGACGCGGTGGCCGCGCTGCTGCGGCACTGCGGATTCCCCTGGTCGCTGCCGGGGGCGGTGCTGTCGCTGCCGGTGCTGCGCGGGATCGCCCGGCTCGGGTACCGCTGGGTCGCCGACAACCGGCACCGGCTGCCCGGTTCCACCCCGGCCTGCGCGTTGCCCGCCGACCAGCGCCCCGGCGCCTGAGCGGTGCCCGGGGGGGGGGGGGGGGCCCGCCCCCGGGGGGGGGGGGCGCCCCCCCCCCCCCGCCCGGGGGGGGGGGGGGCCCCGGGGGCCCCGGGCCCCCCCCCGGGCCCCCCGCGGGGGGG
>NZ_JAIUJZ010000209.1:0-7871 GCF_020176775.1 Saccharopolyspora sp. 6M | reverse complement strand
CCCCCCCCCGGCCCGCGGCCCCCCCCCCCGCCGGGGCCGCCCCCCCCCCCCCCCCCCCCCGCCCGGGCGGGGGGCCGGGGGGGGGGGGGGCCCCCCCCCCCCGGGGACGTCAGGCCGACTCCGCGCCGAGCCGCGCTTCGACGATCTCCGCGGCGCGCCGGGCGCCGCCCGCTTCGCCGATCTCGCGGCGCATCGCCGCCGACCGGGCCAGCACTTCCGGGTCGGTGGACACCCGGTGCAGCGCCGCCCGCAGCGCCTGCGGCGTGGCCTCTTCCTTCGGCAGGTGCACGCCGAGGCCGAGCTCGGCGATCCGCGCCGCGTTCGCGAACTGCTCCGCGGCCTGCGGGATCGCGATCATCGGCACTCCCGCGTGCAGGGCCTCCATCGTCCCGCCCATGCCCGCGTGCGTGATGAACGCGTCGGCCTGCGACAGGACGTCGAGCTGCGGCACCCACCGGTGCACTTCGACGTTCGGCGGTACCTCGCCGAGCACCGCCGGGTCGACGACCTCGCCGATGCTCAGCACCACCTGCCAGTCGAGCCCGCCGAACGCCGCCAGGCAGTCGCGGTACAGCTGCGGCTGGTCGGTGAAGGCCGAACCCATCGAGATCAGCAGCACCGGACGAGCACCGGACCGCTGCCACGTCCCCTGGGTGCGGCGCGCGGTCAGCATCGGGCCGACGAAGGTGTGGTTCGCCGCCACCGACTCGGCGTAGTACTGGAAGGAGCGCGGGATGGTGACCACGCTGCACTCCCGGTCCATGGTCGCGAAGGTCAGCGGCGCCCCGTGCTCGGCGAAGAAGGCGTCGGCCTTGGCGTGCACCGCCAGCAGCTCG
This sequence comes from Saccharopolyspora sp. 6M, assembly GCF_020176775.1. Classification (NCBI taxonomy): domain Bacteria; kingdom Bacillati; phylum Actinomycetota; class Actinomycetes; order Pseudonocardiales; family Pseudonocardiaceae; genus Saccharopolyspora; species Saccharopolyspora sp. 6M. Next base: position 7,035 of record NZ_JAIUJZ010000209.1, on the reverse strand, counting down.
GGGGAGTCGTCGAAGCCGAAGACCTCCTCGATCCCCTCGAACCGGACGTGCGTCGGGGACAGGCAGATCGCCGGGACGCCCCACTCGTGGGCGAGCACCGGTGCTTGCAGGGTCCCGATGTCGTAGATCACCAGGTCCGGCCGGTCCGCGGCGTAGGCCGCGGCCAGCTGCGGGTGCACCGAGATCATCTCGTCGACGAACAGCAGCACGGCCGCGGCCTGGTCCTCCGGCCACTCCTGCTGGGTCGCGGCCGAGGGCAGCGTCGAGGTGTACCGGACCGGTTCGGCACCGGCCTCGGCGACCTGCGGGGCGAAGTCCTCGGTGACCGCGTAGGTGACGCGATGTCCCCGGGCGGCCAGTTCGGCGACGAGGCCGAGGCCGGGGTTGACGTGGCCGTGCGCGGGGACGGCCATGAAGGCGATGTGCGCGGATCTGGGCACGGGTTCACTCCGATTCGAGCTGGGCTGAGCTGGGCGGGCGCTCGCGAGCACGAGCGGGCGGGCTCCGCGCGGCACTTCGAAGGGGCTCACCACCGCGGACGGGGGAGCGGCGCGCGGGTGCGCCGGATCAGAGGTGCTGGTACCCGAACATGGCGCCACGGTAGCCCGGAACCGGTGGCGCCGTCCTCCCCTTTTTCGCCCGCCCGGCCGGGTTCCCCGTCCAGCCCGCGTCCCACTCGCGTCGCTGATCGCTGCCCGCACGCCGACCGCTGCTCCCGCGCTGACCGGCGCCCGCACGTCAAGCCGCGGTCCGCACCGGCTCCGCCCGGCCCGGCCGGAAAGCCGCAGCTCCGCGTTCGCGGGTCGGCGCTGCCCACGACCCCCGCCTCCGGAACGGCCGTCCGGCGAGCAGAACAGCCTGCCCGACGCCGAAACCGCTTTCCCCGCGAGCAGGACGCCCCGCCCGACGCCCGAAACGGCCCTCCGCGCGAGCAGAACGCCCCGCCCGACAAGCAGAACGCCCCGCCCGACAGGGTCGGACGGGCCGCCGCATCCCGCGCTCAGCCGGTGCGTTCCGCGATCGCGTTCTCCACCATCGTGCGGGTCTGCCACAGCTGGTTCCCGTTGACCTCGTCGCGCAACGCCACCAGGTCCGCCATCGTCGCTTCCGCGGGACGCCCCAACGCGTCGAGGCTCTTGAGCAGTCCCAGCCGGGACAGCGCGATGCCGCGCGGTTCGCGCAGCGCGCGGAACTTGTCGTGCGCGTCCCGGTAGGTGCGGGCGGCCTCCTGGTGGCGACCGGCGCGGAACTGCACGTTGCCGCGCATCTTGCGGTTGTAGGCGAGGGCGCTGGAGAGGTCCATCCGGCGGCAGGTGCGCTCAGCGGCGGAGAGCAGCTCCAGCGCCCGCTCGTGCTCGCCGCGCAGCGAGAGCACGTCCGCCTGCCCGCGCAGCGCCCACGCGTGGCCGCGGTCGTCGCCGGAGGCTTCGGCGACCTGCGCGGCTTCGGCGAACCGCCGGGCCGCCGAGTCGAGGTCGCCGGTGTTGCGCTCGATCTGGGCGAGTCCTTCCAGCGCCCACACGATGTGCCGGGATTCCTCGCGACGGCGGGCTTCGGCGAGCACGTGCTCGTGGAGTCCGCGCGCCCGCTCGAAGTCCCCTCGGATGCGCAGCGTCTCGGCGACTCCGGCGAACGCGTAGCCGTAGGCGGTGATGTCTCCGGCCTGCCACGACAGGTCGCGGCCCCAGGCGAGCAGCCGCAGCGCCAGGTTCAGCTCGCCGCGCTGGCGGGCCAGCGTGCCGCCGCTCCACAGCGCCCAGCCGCGGACGCCGTCGTTCCCGGCGGTGCGGGCGGCCCGGTAGGCGGCCTTCCACGCCCCGTCGGCCTCTTCCAGGTGGCCGAGCCTGCGGCAGGCTTCCGCGACGGCGAGCTCCGCTTGCGCGACGTCCAGCGCGGTGCCCCGCTCGGCCGCCCACCGGGACCGGTCGCGCGCCTGCGCCAGGACGTCCTCGTACGCGGTGTTCACCGACATGTCCCGGAGCGCGCCCTGGTACTCGGGGGCGAAAGCCCTGTTGCCGTCCATTCCGAAACCTGCCTCACTCGCCGAGCACCGCTGCCTGGCCGCCGTTCCTCGCTGAGGCGGGTGGTCGCCGCCCGACGCCCCGTGGCGGTGACCACCCGCGTTCCCCCGGTAACCCCTGACCCTCGTCGAACCTAGGCGCGCGGGTGGCAGGCGCGGATCGGCCGAAGTGCCGGAGGAGCTCGATCGATAGGCCGTGAAATCGCCGGCTCCTCGTACTTTCGGCCAGCGCTCGGCCGCTCGGCCGCTCCATCCGCGGGCGCCGCAGATAGGTCTCCGCGGCGCCGGTCAACGTGATGATTCGAATGCCTGCGACGCGTGCTCAAGGCTGTGACCTGCGCGTACGGTCGCGGATCGGGGCGGGCGGAGTAGCCGTCCGCGATCTGCTGGGGGATGTCATGACGGTGCTGGTGACCGGGGCGACGGGATCGGTCGGCCGGGAGGTGGTGCGCGGGCTGCTGGAGTCCGGCGTGCCGGTGCGCGCGGTGACCCGCGATCCGCGCCGGGCGGAGCTGCCGGCGCGGGCGGAGGTGGTCGCCGGCGATCTGGAGCGCCCCGCGGAGCTGCGCGCGGCGTTGGACTGCGTGTCGGCGGTGCACCTGTTCCCGGTGCCGGGCGGCGCGCGGGAGTTCGCCGAGCTGGCGGTGCGGGCGGGCGTGCGGCGGATCGTGGTGCTGTCCTCGGCGTCGGTCCTGGAGAGCGGGGCGGGCAGCTTGAGCGCGCAGCAGCACGCCCCGGTGGAGCGAGCGGTGGAGGAGTCGGGTGTCGCCGAGTGGACCCACCTGCGGCCCGGGGCGTTCGCGCTGAACGTGCTGGATTGGGCCGCGGACGCCCGGACGGAAGGTGTGGTCCGGCTTCCGTTCGCCGCGGCCGCTCAAGCGCTGGTCCACGAAGCGGACGTCGCCGCGGTCGCGGTCGAGGCGCTGCTCGGCGAGGGGCACGCCGGGCGGGCCTACGAGATCACCGGGCCGGCGGCGGTCTCCCAGCGGGAGCAGGTGGCGGCGATCGCCGAGGCGATCGGTGAACCGGTCCGCTTCGAGGAACCCGAACCCGACCAGGCCCGGCAGGCCCTGCTCGGCCGGGGTTGCCCGCCGGAGGTCGCGAAGATGCTGCTGGACTACCTGGCGGCCGCGGCCGAATCGCCGGACGTGCCCACCGCCACCGTGCGGCGGCTGACGGGCCGCCCGGCGCGCCGGTTCGACGAGTGGGCGCGCGACCACGCGGCGGACTTCCGGTGACGGCGCGGACGATCCGCTCCGGCGACGTGCGGTTGTGGAGCGAGTCGATCGGTGACCCGGCCGCGCCGCCGCTGCTGCTGGTGGCGGGGGACGTGACCTCCTCCCGCGGGTGGCCGGACGGGTTGGTGGCGCTGCTGGTCGAGGCCGGGCTGCGGGTGCTGCGCTACGACCACCGCGACACGGGTCGTTCCACGCACCGCGAGTTCGCCGCGCACCCGTACGGCTTCGACGATCTGGCGGCGGATGCGCTGGCGGTGCTGGACGGCTGGGGCGTGGCGTCGGCGCACGTGCTCGGCATGGGCCTCGGCGGTGGGTTGGTGCAGCTGCTGGCGGTCGCGGCCCCGGATCGGCTGCGCAGCGCGACGCTGCTGTGCACGCACGCGTTGGGCGTGGACTTCGCCCGGAACTGGGCCCTGGCCCGGGCGGGTGAGCCGAGTCCGGACGAGTTCCCGACGCCGCGGCCGTGGTTCGTGCGCCGCGGCGAGGAGCCGTCGGCGGCGACGGACCTGGAGTCGGCGCTGGCCGAGCGCGTCGAGTGGCACCGGCTGCTGTCGGGGGAGGAACTGCCGTTCGACGCCGCCGAGTTCCGGCGGGTCGAGCTGCGGGACGTCGAACACGCAGGCACCTGGCGCATCCGGGAACCGCATCCGCACGCGCTCCTGCCGCAGGTCCTCGTCGAGCGCGGCGCGGGCCTGGCGCGGATCGGCACCCCGACGCTGGTGCTGCAGGCGCCGCTGGATCCGATCAACCCGCCGCCGCACGGCAGGCTGCTGGCCGCCGCGATCCCCGGGGCGCGGTGCGCGGAGATCGCGGGCATGGGCCACGCGTTGCCGGGCGCGGTGCACGGGCAGCTGGTGCGGCACCTCGTCGAGCAGGTGGAGCTCGTCGACCGGGTGGAGCCGGCCGACCACGTCGAGCTCGTCGACCGGGCGGAGCCGGCCGACCAGGTGGAGCCGGCCGACCAGGCGGAACGGGCCGAGGGCGCGGAGCGGTCCTGAAATTCGGTACCGCCGAGGTGCGGAGTGCAGCAGACTCCCGCGCATGGAGCCGAGCGAGCAGTTGCACCACGACGGAGTGGACCTGCGCCGGTGGCGGCTGGAGGACGCGGGCACGGCGCTGCGGGTCGTGACCGAATCCCTCCAGCACCTGGGGCCGTGGATGGCGTGGGCGGCACCCGGCTACGGGATGAAGGAGGCCGCCGACTTCGTCGGCAAGGCTGAACGCGAGTGGGCGGCGGGCACGTCCTTCACCTACGCGGTGCTCGGCCCGGAGCGGCAGGTGATCGGTTCGGCGAGCCTGATGGACCGGATCGGGCCGGGCGGCCTGGAGATCGGCTACTGGCTGCACCCGGACTTCGAGGGCCGCGGCATCGCGCGCCGCGCGGCGCTGGCGCTGATCGACGAGGCGTTCCGGCTGGGCGCCGGGCACGTGGAGATCTGGCACGACGAGGCGAACCACCGCAGCGGCGCGATTCCGAAGGCGCTGGGGTTCGTGGAGGTGGGCCGTTCTCCGGCCGCACCGGAACAGGTCAGCCCGGCAGGAACCGGGATCCTCGTCGTCTGGCGCCTCCCTCGGCCATAACGCCGCTCGGCTGGTCCGCGACGGGATCCGAACACCGGGTCGGCGTGGGGCCGGGCGGTTCGGGCGGCGGTGCCGCAGAATGCCGGAGCCGGTGGGCCGCCGCGGGACGAGCGGGGGCCGGGGGCGAAGCCGTCGTCGGACGGCACCCGCACCGGCCGGGACGAGGGGGACGCATGCCGAAGGTGTCGGCGTCGTGGGCGCTGGCGGTCGGCGCGCTGATCGCGGTGGTGCTGGTGGTGCTCTCCGGGGGAGAACCCGTCGAACCCCGCCACGCCGAGTTCACCGGAGTCCCCGCCGCGGAACGAACGGCCCCCTGACCCGGCAGGCACCGAAGCCGCTGAGCCGACGACCACCTGAGCAGCGGAACCACCCGCGGGTTCTCAGCGGTCCCCTCGCGAGGACAGCTTTTTCGCATGTGGCGGAGCCACCTGTGAAAAAGACCCCGCAGCGAGGGGACCGCTGAGGTTCCGCCACCCGCCCCACCGAGGGGGACGAGCCGCCGGAATCACGCCCAGTCGAAGGTCTTGGTGACCGCCTTCTGCCACTGGCCGTACTCGTGCGCCCGCCGCTCCTCCGGCATGACCGGGTCCCACTGCTTGTCCTTCGCCCAGTTGGAGCGGATGTCGTCCTCCCCGGCCCAGAAGCCGACGGCGAGCCCGGCGGCGTAGGCGGCGCCGAGCGCGGTGGTCTCGCTGACGACCGGCCGGATCACCGGGACGCCGAGGATGTCGGCCTGGAACTGCATGAGCAGTTCGTTGCCGACCATGCCGCCGTCGACCTTCAGCGACTTCAGCGGGACGCCGGAGTCGGCGTTCATGGCCTCGATGACCTCGCGGGTCTGGAAGGCGGTGGCTTCGAGCACGGCGCGGGCGAGGTGGCCGCGGTTGACGAAGCGGGTGAGCCCGACGATGGCGCCGCGCGCGTCGGACCGCCAGTGCGGGGCGAACAACCCGGAGAAAGCGGGCACGAAGTAGGCGCCGCCGTTGTCCTCGACGCTGCGCGCGATCTGCTCGATCTCCGGGGCGCTGCCGATCAGCCCGAGGTTGTCCCGCAGCCACTGCACCAGCGAGCCGGTGACCGCGATGGAGCCTTCCAGGCAGTACACCGTGTCCTTCGAGCCGATCTTGTACCCGACGGTGGTGAGCAGCCCGTTGTCGCTCAGCACGGGCTCGGTCCCGGTGTTGAGCAGCAGGAAGTTGCCGGTCCCGTAGGTGTTCTTGGCTTCACCGGGCGACAGGCAGGCCTGGCCGAAGGTGGCGGCCTGCTGGTCGCCGAGGATGCCCGCGATGGGGAGCCCGCCGAACACGCCGCGCTCGCGGAAGTGCCCGTAGACCTCGGAGGAGGAGCGGATCTCCGGCAGCATCGAGGTGGGGACGCCGATCTGGCGGCAGATGTCCTCGTCCCACTCCAGCTTCTCCAGGTCCATCAGCAGGGTCCGGGAGGCGTTGGTGGGGTCGGTGACGTGCAGGCCGCCGTCGGGGCCGCCGGTGCTGTTCCACAGCACCCAGGTGTCCATGTTGCCGAACAGCAGCTCGCCCTTCTCGGCGCGGGCGCGGACCCCGTCCACGTTGTCCAGGATCCAGCGGATCTTGGTGCCGGAGAAGTACGGCGAGAGGGTGAGACCGGTCTTGGCGTGGAACCGGTTCTGCCCGCCTTCCTCGGCGAGCTCGCCGACGATGGTGTCGGTGCGGGTGTCCTGCCAGACGATGGCGTTGTAGACGGGCTTGCCGGTGGTCTTGTCCCACACGACGGTCGTCTCGCGCTGGTTGGTGATGCCGACGGCGGCGATCTCGGAGGTCACCAGGTCGGCCTTGGCGAGCGCCCCCGCGCACACCTGGCGGGTGTTGCTCCAGATCTCCTCCGGGTCGTGCTCCACCCAGCCCGCCTTGGGGAAGATCTGCCGGTGCTCGACCTGGTCGACGGCCACGACGCGCCCGCCGTGGTCGAAGATCATGCAGCGGGTGGAGGTGGTGCCCTGGTCGATCGCGGCGACGTAGGAGGCCATGTTGTCGTCCTTTTCGATGGATTCCGAGATGTGCGTGGGCTCGGGGTGAGTGTCACCCGCCCGGCCCGGTCGGGCAGCCCCCCGGTGCGGGAACGGGGGGGGGGGGGGGGGGGGGGGGGGGGGGCGCCCCCCCCCGCGCGGGGGGGCGGGGGGGGGGCGGGGGCGCGCGGCCCCCCGCGCGGGGCCCCCCC
>NZ_JAIUJZ010000208.1:0-6805 GCF_020176775.1 Saccharopolyspora sp. 6M | reverse complement strand
GTGCGGGCCCGGTCGGAGGGCCCGCACCGCGGGGGACGTGGCCGCGGCTCAGGTCGCGGGCAGCACCAGGGCGACCGCGCCCGCGAGCACCCCGCCGATGATCGGCCCGGCGACGGGGACCCAGGAGTAGCCCCAGTCGGCGGGGCCCTTGCCGCGGATCGGCAGCAGCGCGTAGGCGATGCGGGGGCCGAGGTCGCGCGCCGGGTTGATGGCGTAGCCGGTGGGCCCGCCGAGCGAGGCGCCGATCCCGATGACGATGAACGCGACGGCCGCGTAGCCGAGCGCGTCGTTGCCGAAGCTGAAGGCGCCGTCGTCGCCGCGGCCGGAACCGGGCGTCTGGATGATCCACAGCACCAGCACGAAGGTGCCGATGATCTCGGTGACGAGGTTCCACGGCGCGTTGCGCACGGTGGGGGCGGTGCTGAAGATCCCGAGGGTGCCCGCCGGGTCGTCGTGCGTGTCGAACTGCAGCTTGTAGGCCGCCCAGCACAGCGCCGCGCCCAGCGTGCCGCCGATGATCTGGGCGACGACGTAGACGGGCACCTGGCTCCACGGCACCTGGCCGTCGACGGCGAGGCCGAGCGTGACGGCGGGGTTGATGTGCGCCCCGGTGGGTTCGGCGATGCTGGCGCCCGCGAACACGGCGAAGCCCCAGCCGAAGTTCACCAGCAGCCAGCCGCCGTTGTTGCCGAGCGCCTTGCGCAGTGTCACGTTGGCGACGACGCCGCACCCCATCAGGGTCAGCACGGCCGTGCCCATCAATTCCCAGAGGAAGATCTCACCCAGACTCATGTCCCAGGTCCCCTCGTCGCGGCGCCATCGGCGCGGTCGGGTGTGCGTTGCTGGTCCGGCTGGGCGGGTGGTGCCGGACGGCACGCCGCGCTGATCCGCCCCGGGGTGAGCGCGCCGGTTCCGCGCCGCGGTTCCGCGGGCCGCTGGACGGCCGCGGATGTCGCGAGCACGGGCACGTCGACCTCCTCCGTTGGAGCCGCTTCGGCGGCCGGACGCGCCGAAGAACATGGTCACATTAGGCATGTGAAAACAAACATTGCAATAGCTTTGCGATGGTGTTTTTATCGCGATGTACGGTGAACTCGCTGTGTCCGGGATTCGTGCGGTGAGGCACGACCGTCGGGCAGGGGTTCGGCTAGGAGGATGGGCACCCAATGGTGGAAGTCCCCGCAGGGGATGTGGCGGTGAGGGGGACGACGATGTCCGCTACGTCGGGTCGGCGCCCGTCCGGCAAGCAGCAGGACCGGCGGCGCAAGATCACCGAACTCGTGATGGCGGAAGGTTCGCTGCGCATCGACGACCTGGTCTCGACCGTGGGCGCCAGCGCCATGACCGTGTACCGGGACTTGGCCGACCTGGAATCGCAGGGCCTCGTGCACCGCAACCGCGGCTACGTCTCCGCGGCCTCCTCGCTGCTCTACGAGGCGGCCTCGGAATACCGGATGCAGCAGAACGAGGCGGAGAAGGACGAACTCGCGAGCGCCGCCGCCGAACTGGTCGAACCCGGCCAGGCGCTGGTGCTCGACGACTCGACCACCGGGGTCTACCTGGCTCGGCGGCTGCCGGAACGCGCACCGCTGACCGTGGTGACCAACCACCGCGGGGTGTTCGGCGAGCTCGCCGGGCAGCAGGGCGTGCACCTGATCTCCATCGGCGGCGACTACCTGCCGTGGGCGGACGCGTTCGTCGGCGGCATGGCGCTGGACGCGCTGCGCGGGCTGCGGGTGGACCTGGCGATCATGTCCGTCTCCGCGGTGACCGACGGCATCTGCTGCTACCCGCAGCAGGAGATGGTGCAGATCAAGAAGGCGATGCTGGCCGCGGCCAGCCGCCGGGTGCTCTACGTGGACCACACCAAGTTCCGCAGGCGCGCGTTGCACGCGGTCGCGCCCGCCGAGGACTTCGACATGGTGATCGTCGATTCCGCCACGCCGGAGGCCGACGTCGAGGTCCTCGTCGAGCGCGGCGCCACGGTCCGGCGCACCGGCGAGATCCAGCAGGACCGGGCGAAGAAGGATCTCGCCACGGCAGGTCAGAGCAGCAATGGCGCGGCAGGCGTGCAAGGCGCAGGCCGGGCATGATGACCACCGCGGAACGCGCCGACGGGGTGCGGGTCGGCGGTGATCGGGATTCGAGCGAGGAGGACGCCAGGTGTCCCACGACGAGAAATCAACCGCGACGACCGGTGCCACCGACGCCACCCGGGCCTCGGAGGAGGCGCAGGGCAGGCTGGGGCCGGGCGACCGCGAACGCAACTGGAACAGGCTGGGCTCGGAGGAGTTCGACGTCGTCGTGATCGGCGGCGGCGTCACCGGCGCCGGCGCCGCGCTCGACGCGGCCACCCGCGGGCTGCGGGTCGCCCTCGTCGAGGCGCGCGACCTGGCCGCCGGCACGTCCAGCCGCTCCAGCAAGCTCTTCCACGGTGGCCTGCGCTACCTGGAGCAGCTGGAGTTCTCGCTGGTCCGCGAGGCCCTGCGGGAGCGGGAGCTGATGCTGACCCGGCTCGCGCCGCACCTGGTGAAGCCGGTGCCGTTCCTCTACCCGCTCAGCCACCGCGTGTGGGAGCGGCCGTACACCGCGGCCGGGCTGCTGATGTACGACACGATGGGCGGCGCCCGCTCGGTGCCCGGGCAGAAGCACCTGTCCCGGGCCGGTGCGCTGCGGATGGTGCCCGCGCTCAAGCGGGACGCGCTGATCGGCGGCATCCGCTACTACGACGCGCAGGCCGACGACGCCCGCCACACCATGACCGTGGCCCGCACCGCGGCCCGCTACGGCGCCGTCGTCGCGACCTCCACCCAGGTCACGGGCTTCCTGCGGGAGGCCGACCGGGTCGCGGGCGTGCGGCTGCGCGACGTCGAGACCGGCGCCGAGACGGAGGTCCGCGCCCAGACGGTGATCAACGCGACCGGGGTGTGGACCGACGAGCTGCAGCGCCTCTCCGGCAGCCGCGGGCAGTTCCGGGTCCGCGCCAGCAAGGGCGTGCACATCGTGGTGCCGCGGGACCGCATCGTCTCCGAGGCCGGGATGATCCTGCGCACCGAGAAGTCCGTGCTGTTCGTCGTGCCGTGGGGTGGCCACTGGATCGTGGGCACCACCGACACCGACTGGAACCTGGACCTCGCGCACCCGGCGGCGACGAAGAAGGACATCGACTACATCCTGGAGCACGTCAACACGGTGCTCGCCACGCCGCTGACGCACGCCGACATCGAGGGCGTGTACGCGGGGCTGCGGCCGCTGCTGGCGGGGGAGAGCGACGAGAGCTCCAAGCTGTCCCGGGAACACGCGGTCGCCCGCGTCGCGCCCGGCCTGGTCGCCATCGCCGGTGGCAAGTACACGACCTACCGGGTGATGGCCGCCGACGCGGTGGACGCGGTGGCGCCGGACCTGTCCGGCCGCGTCGCGTCCTCCATCACCGACCGGGTGCCGCTGCTCGGCGCCGACGGCTACCACGCGCTGGTGAACCAGGCCGACCAGATCGCGTCCGCGCACGGCGTGCACCCGTACCGGATCCGGCACCTGCTGGACCGCTACGGCTCGCAGGTGCACGAGGTGCTCGCGGCCACCGCGGACCGGCCGGAGCTGCTCAAGCCCGTCCCCGGCGCCTCGGCCTACCTGCAGGCCGAAGTGGTGTACGCGTGCACCCACGAGGGCGCGCTGCACCTGGAGGACGTGCTGACCCGGCGCACCCGCATCTCCATCGAGTACCCGCACCGCGGGGTGGAGTCGGCGGAGCCGGTGGCGCGGCTGATGGCCGACGTGCTCGGGTGGGACGAGGAGCGCGTCGCCCGCGAGGTCGAGGTGTACACCGCCCGCGTCGAGGCCGAGCGGGACTCGCAGACGCAGCCCGACGACGAGGCCGCGGACGCGAAGCGCTCCGCCGCCCCCGAGGTGCGGGACCGCATCGAGGAACCCATCGCCTGATCGCAGCGACCAGGTGACCACGGGCCGCTCGTCCACCCGGACGGGCGGCCCGTTCCGCGTCAGCGGGCCAGCTCGGTCAGCAGCTCGTCGACGTGGGCGATCATCCGGCGGGTGTCGGCGGGCGAGACGGTGCTCCAGGAATCACCGGACGGCGAATCCCGGCGCAGCTGCGCGTACCGGCCGTGCGGGGTGTCGAAGAACCCCACGACCCGCGGCGCCCGCACCCGGCGGCCCAGCCGGTCCCGGGCGGCGGCGCCGAACTGCCCGCGCGCCCCGGCCTCGCGGACCATCGAGGTGAGCATCTCCGCGTCGTCGCCGCGCACGCCGCGGCGGACCAGCTCGCCCTCCAGCGCTTCGGCGTTCCCGCCTGTCGCGGCCGCGGCGGCGTCGAGGTCGGCGCTGCGCACCGTCACCGATCGGCCCGGCCCGGCGCCGAGCACCGGCAGCACCGAGGCCACCTCCCGCACCAGTCCGGCCGCCGACACCGGCCGCAACGTCAGCGCGTCCTCGTCCTTGACGACCAGCACCGCGTCCGCCCCGCTGCCGTCCGGCACGCCGGAGGCGGCGAGCACCCGGAGGCTGCGGCCGAACCAGGTCCGTCCGTCCACTTCGGACTCCGGGTGGGCGAGCAGCCGCAGCATCCGGTCCAGCGCCGGGTCCAGCTCCCGGCGGTCGCCGAGCTGCTTGGCGCCCATCGACCGCCACGCCGAGTCCGCCAGCTCCGCGCGCTCCGTCCAGGTGCGACCCGGCGAGGGCACCCGCAGCACCAGCGGCATCGTCTCCAACTCCAGGTGCTCGACGAGCACGTCGAACTCCAACGCGGACAGCCGGACCGGGCCGGCACCCGCGAGTGCCGAACCGCCGATCATTGACCGGGATCTCCGCCGATGACCGGCCGGGACAGGGTCTGCGGTGCGTCGAAGAAGCCGGTGCCGCCGCCGACCTGCTCGGTCACCGAGCGGTCCACCGGGTCGTCGTCGCGGCGCCGCGCCCGGCCCCCGCCGGAACCGGTCGGGTGCGTGCCGCGGCCGCGCTCGCCGCCGCGCCCCGCCGTACCGCGCGCGGGCTGCCTGCGCGCGCCGCCGGGGGTGGGCGCCGAACCGGTGCCGCCGCGCGGGGCGGGCACCGGGGCGCCCGCCCAGCTGATCGTGATGTTCGGCTGCTGCAGGCCCTTCGCCGCGCCCGGCGGGGGGACGTGGGCGTCCACGACCACCTGCGGCGGCGGCGCGAAGGAGGCCAGCGAGGTCGTGTTGGCCCGGGTGGAGGCCTCGTAGGTGCGCATCACCTCGAACGCGCGCTGCTCGGCGGCGTCCCTGCGGGACTCCTGCACCTCGTAGTCGGTCTGCCCGCCGAACAGGTGCACCAGCCCGGTGATCGCGGTGCCCGGGTCCTCGGTGGTCAGCGGCTGCGGCTGCGGCATGTCGGCGCGGGCCTTGCCGACGAACGAGGCCTGCTGCTCGGTGCGGTCCCGCATCGACTCGGCGGCCTGCTGCGCCTGCACGGCCCACTCGCCCAGCGGGCGGATCCCGCCGCGGGCGTTGTCGGCGGCTTCGCCCTGCCAGCCGGACATCGCGGAGCTCAGCGCGGCGGCGAGATCGCCGTCGATCTCGCCGAGGGTGCGGGTCAGCTCGCTCCAGCGGCGCACCGAATCGGTCGACGCGTCCGCGCCGGGGCCCTGGTGGATCTGCTCGTAGAGCTCCTCGTGGCGGTACCCCTGCCAGCGGTGGTCACTCATCGGGTTCCGCCTCCCGTCGCACCGGTCACGGTCAGCACCCTCCCCCGAGCCGCACCGCGTTCACGTCGTCGGTGTCCTGGTAGTGCTGGTTGGCCAGCTGCAGGGACTCGGCGGCCGATTGCAGCTGGTCGCGGTAGCCGCACAGCGCGGTCAGCGCGTCCTGGTCGCCGCCGACCGAGCGCTCGTTGAACTGCTCGGCGGCGGTGCTGCTGATCGGGTCGCCGGCCCACGGCCGGATGCGCAGCTCGGTGATCGCGTGCTCGATCTCCACACCGACCTGGTCCAGCGAGGACTGCAAGGCGTTCACGAGGCTCGGGATGGCGGCGGGTTCGACGCGCATGGAGCCACCGGTGCCGGGGGTTCCCGGTAGGGCGGTGGAATCCGGCGAGCCGTCCCCCGACGGCGAGTACAGCGGCACGGGGTTTCCCTCCCACGGGTAAGACGTCCGCGCTCACTCTAATCACTATTCATCACCGTGGGGAGTGCTCCAAACGCGGTGAGTATCAACGCGGTTGGGCCGCGGGGTCCAGTCGCGTTGCGCCGGACGCCCGCGATCACTCCGTCGGACGGGGGCTCATCAGCGGCTCCGAGGAGCCGCTCGTGGACCCGGCCGCGGAGGGATCCGCGGACGTGGTGGCGGATTCCGAGGTCTCCGGTGCCGGGTCGGCCAGCGAGGCCACCGCGTTCTCGGCGACCAGCTGCGCCCCTTGGCACAGGGCGTCCAGCGGCGGCGCGGGCTGCCCACCGTCGTCGCGGTAGAGCACGTCGAGGTGCTCGCCCTCGGCGAGGTCCACCGCCACGTTGCAGGACAGGTCCAGGTCCGGAGTCTTGATCACGAGCGCCGGGAAGCCGTGCACCACCACCGGGGTCGCCTGCACCTGCGCGGTGTCGTCCGTCCACACGCTCATCGACTCGGTGGTGATCAGCGACAACCGCGCCCCGACCTTCGCGGTGGTGTTGCGGAAGCTGCACGTGGGCGCGTCGCCGAAGCCGCCCTCGGTGTCGGCCAGCGGGTCGCGGTCGAACCCGAGCTGCCCGCGCTGCGCGGCGGTGAGCAGTTCGCACGGGTCCACACCGGACATGCTCAGCTCGTAGGGGCGCGGCGGCGGTGGCGGGGGCGTGCTGGTGGTG
>NZ_JAIUJZ010000207.1:0-9737 GCF_020176775.1 Saccharopolyspora sp. 6M | reverse complement strand
GTCCAGGGCTGGTGGGGGTCGATGGTGCGGGAGCCGCGGAGGGTGGGCCAGTCCCGGGTGAGGAAGATGTCCTTGATGGAGGTGGGCACGCCGTCGAGGCGGCCGCGGGGTTCGCCGCGGGCCCAGCGGGTTTCGGCGGCGCGGGCCTGGTCGAGGGCGCGGTCGGCGTCGACGAGGCAGTAGGCGTTGACGGCGGGGTCGGCGTCGGCGATGCGGGTGAGGGTGGCTTCGGTGGCTTCGACGGGGGAGAGCTCCCCGGTGGCGAAGCGTTCGAGCATGTCGGTGGCGGTGAGGTCCGCCGGGGTGGTGGCGTGGGTGGGTGCCGCGTCTGGGGTCGAGGTCATCGGTTCCGCTCCGTTCCGCTGACGTAGCCGCGCTGCTTGTCCACTACGTTGCGCAGTTCGCCGCCGTGGGCGTAGCTGCGCAGGTTGTCCAGGAAGAGTTCCACCAGTTCGGTGGTCCAGCCGATGGTGTCGCCGGACATGTGCGGGGAGATCAGGACGTTGGGCATCTCCCACAGAGGTGAGGTGCTGGGGAGGGGTTCGGTGTCGAAGACGTCGAGGGCGGCGCCGGCGATGGCGCCCGCTTCGAGGGCTTCGACGAGGTCGGGTTGGACGACGAGTTCGCCGCGCCCGACGTTGATCAGGCGTGCGGTGGGCCGGAACCGGGTGAGGACGTCGGCGTCGATGAGCCCGTGGGTCTGCTCGGTCAGGGGTGCGGCGAGCACGACGTAGTCGTAGTCGCCGAGGACGTCGTGGAGCCGGTCGGAGGCGTGCACGGTGCCGAAGTCGGGGTCGCCGGTGCGGGCGACGCGTCCGGCGCCGTGCACGTGGAGTCCGGCGGCGGTGAGCCTGCCTGCGATGGCGCGTCCGATGGGGCCGGTGCCGACGACGAGGGCGGCCTTGCCGGTGATGCGTTCGGTTTCGCGGTGGCGCCATTCGCGGCGATCTTGCAGGCGCACGCTGGTGTGCAGGTCCTTGGCGAAGGCGAGGACGGTGGCCAGGACGTATTCGGCCATGGGTGCGTCGAAGATGCCGCGGGAGTTGGTGAGGGCGACCTGGGAGTCGAGCAGGTCGGGGAACAGCAGCCGGTCGACGCCGGCGCTGGCGGCGTGGACCCAGCGCAGCGCGTCGGCGTGCGCCCAGGTGTCGGCGACGGCGTCGGAGCGGAAGTCCCACACGAACAGCACGTCGGCGCCGGGCAGTGCGGTGGCGAGCTCGTCCTCGGTGGTGGGGCGGAGTTCGGCGGCCGCGGCGATGCGGTCCATGGCCGGTGGCGGGTTGCCACCGTGGAGGACGACGACGGTGGGGGTGTGGTGGGTCATGACCTGCCTTCGCGGTCGTCGGGGTGGGGTGCGCGTCGTCGCGGCGTTCCGGGCGATCGCGCCTGCCTGGCTGCCGATCATGGCCTGGAGTCGATCGTCGTCCGGGGATTGACACGCTAGGAAGCGCTCGTAGGATTGTCAACAATCCGCAGGTACCTCGCTGCGGGGCCGCCACCGGTCGGTGCGCGCGGCCCGCGGGGGAGGTCTTCGGCCCTGGGCAGGGCACGGCGTGACCGGTGGTGGTCGCGAGCCGAGACCGCGGAGACCGATTCCCATCTGCACGTCCCCCTCATGGAACGGAATTCACCATGCCCAGGTACCTGTCGATCACGTTGGAGAAGCGCGGTGTCTCGTGCGTGGCGGAGTTGCTGGACGCCGACGCGCCCCGAACATGCGAGGCCGTGTGGCAGGCGTTGCCGCAGGCGGGCCCGGTGCACCACGCGAAGTACGCGCGCAACGAGATCTACACGATGGTCGAGCGCTTCGCCGCGCGGGAACCGGGTCAGGAGAACCCGACGGTGACGCCGATCCCCGGTGACCTCGTGTACTTCTCCTTCGACAGCGGGATGCTCGACCGCGGGTTCAAGGAGGAGAAGGACCTGCAGGAGCTGCCGGGGGTGATCGACCTGGCGATCTTCTACGGGCGCAACAACCTGCTGCTCAACGGGGACGTGGGCTGGGTGCCGGGCAACGTCTACGGCTCCATCGTGGAGGGCTTGGCGGAGTTCGCGGCGGCCTGCAACGACGTGTGGCGCGCGGGCAGCGTCGGGGAGCGGTTGCGCTACGAACGCCGCTCGGGCTGACGGGGGCCGGACCGATGCCACCGGAGGACCTGCTGGGCGGGCTGCCGGGTCCGGTGCCGCAGCGCGGGGTGGGCGTGGTCGCCCCGTTCGACCTGGCGATGGATCGCGAGTTGTGGCGGTGGACGCCGCCGGAGGTGTCGCTGTACCTGACGCGGACCGCGTTCGTGCCGGTGCCGATGACGGTGGAGATGGCGTCGTTGATCTCCGACGAGGCGGCGGTGCACGCCGCGACGCGCGACCTGCTGACCCCGGAGCCGGAGGTGGTGGCCTACGCGTGCGCGTCGGGCAGTTTCGTCGACGGTGCGGCCGGGGAGCGGAACCTGACCTCGGTGATGCGGGAGGCGGGTGCGCCCGCGGCGGTGACGACCTCGGGTGCGCTGGTGCAGGCGCTGGAGGTGCTCGGGGCGCGGCGGGTGGCGATCGCGACGCCGTACGTGGCGAACGTGACCGAGCGGCTGGTGGGGTTCCTCGGCGAGCACGGTGTCGAGGTGGTCACCAGCGTGGGGCTGGGCCTGCTGGGCCGGATCTGGCAGGTCGGGTACCGGCAGGTGGTGGACATCGTGCGCTCGGCGGACCGCCCGGACGCGGAGGCGATGTTCATCAGCTGCACGAACCTGCCGACCTACGACATCATCGGGCCGCTGGAGCAGGAGCTGGGCAAACCGGTGCTCACGGCGAACCAGGTGACGATGTGGGCGGCGCTGCGGTCGATGGGGTTGCCCGCGGTGGCCCCGCAGCAGCGGCTGGTGCGGGCGTGTGCCGCGCCGGCCGCCTGATCGGCGCCGCTGCGGCGTGTCGATCGAATTACGAAAGCGTTTCTGCCATGTCGGGCGGCCCCGAACCGTGCGGTAACATTGTCGACAATTGACCGCCGGTCCGGTGTCGTTCGCCCGTGGTCCCGTCGGGATCGCGGGGCGATCAAGGAGGGAGCTGCCGGTGTCGACCACCGCGGGAATTCTCTACCCCGGATACAGCGCCGAGGACGACTACCCGGCCCTGCAACGGTTGCTCGGCGAGGACGTCGCGCTGCCGCTGGTGCACACCGAGATGCGCGAGGACGCCCACCGGGTGGACGCGCTGCTCGACGTCGGTTCCGACGAGGTCCTGGCCGACGGTGCCCGCGCGCTGCTGGCCCACGAGGTCGAAGCGGTGATCTGGGCGTGCACCAGCGGCAGCTTCGTCTTCGGCTGGGACGGGGCCCGCGAGCAGGTGGAGAAGTTGCAGGCCGTGACCGGGCTGCCGACCTCCAGCACCTCGTTCGCGTTCGTGCACGCCGCCGCGCGCCTCGGGCTGCGGCGTGTGGCGGTCGCCGCGACCTACCCGGCCGACGACGCCGACCGGTTCGCGGCGTTCCTGGCGCACGGCAGCATCGAGGTCACCCGGCTCTCCAGCCGCGGCATCGTCACCGCCGCCGAGGTCGGCACGCTGGGCCGGGAGCAGGTGCTGGAGTTCGCCGCGGCCAACGACGATCCACCCGCGCAGGCACTGCTGATGCCGGACACGGCGCTGCACACCGCGCAGTGGCTCGACGAGCTCGAAGGGCGCGTGGGCAAGCCGGTGCTGACCGCCAACCAGGTCAGCGCGTGGGAAGTGCTGCGACTGGCCGGGGACACCCGCGCCCGCGAAGGGCTCGGGGCGTTGTTCCGGCAGACCGGTCCGGCGGACGGGCCGCTCGGGGGAGCGGGCCCGCACTAGCGGAGGCGATGAGGAGATGGTGTCGGTGCTCGGAGTCGACGAGCAGAACCAGCACGGCGAGTTAGAGCCGGTGCAGCGCAAGTCCACCGCGGCGATCGTGGCCGACCAGCTGCGCTCGGCGATCATGTACGGGTCGTTGCCGCCGGGCAGCCAGATGGGCGAGGCGGAACTGGCGTCCCGGCTCGGGGTCAGCCGCGGCCCGCTGCGGGAGGCGATGCAGCGGCTGGTGCAGGAAGGGCTGCTGCACAGCGAACCGCACCGCGGGTTGTTCGTGACGACGCTGGACGCCGACGACGTCGCCGACATCTACCTGGCGCGGCTGGCGGTGGAGCGCGCGGCGTGCGAGCGGATCGTGCGCCACCACCGGGTGGAGGCGGTCGCGGAGCTGACCGCCGCGCAGGCCCGCATCGTCTCGGCCGCGGGCCTGGGTGATGCGATCGAGCTCTCCGACGCCGACCAGGAGTTCCACGAAACCCTGGTGCGGGTCTCGGGCAGCCCCCGGTTGCAGCGGATGGCGCAGACGCTGCTGGTGGAGAAGCGGATGTGCCTGACGGCGTTGCAGGACAAGTACACCGCGGACCCGCAGACCCTCGTCGACGAGCACGCGGGCCTGGTGGATGCGATCGAGTCCGGCGACGAGGCGCTGCTGCTGGCGAGGCTGGAGGCGCACATGAACGACGCGCTGGAGCGGCTCAACGCCTTCGCCCCGCTGCTGTCGGAGTCCGACGCGAGCTGACCGGCCGGCGCCGGGCCGCGGTGGGGCGGCCCGGCGCGGAAGACAGGTCAGTGCGCGGGCGCGACCGGTTCGGGCAGGCCCGCTTCGGCGCGCACCGCGCGGCCGGTGACCTCCACGGCCTTCAGCGCGTCCACGACGGCGTCCGCGGTCACCGGGAACGGCAGGTTGTGGATCGTCTCGTCCGGGTGGCAGGCCGCTTCGGCCGCGGTGCGCAGCACCGAGTCGTCGGCGTCGCCGAGCCCGGCTTCGGTGAGCGTGGTGGGCAGGCCGACACGGGTGGTGAACTCGACGAAGTCGTGGATCTCGCTGCTCGGGCGGCCTTCCAGGATCAGCTGCGCGATCGACCCGATGTTGACCTTCTGGCCGTGGGCGAGGCCGTGGGTGTGCGGGACGGCGGTGAGCCCGTCGTGGATGGCGTGGGCGGCGGCGAGCCCGCCGGATTCGAAACCGAGCCCGGACAGCAGCGTGTTGGCCTCCACGACCTCTTCCACCGCGGGCGTGACCAGGTGGCGTTCGACGGCGCGCACCGCGGGGATCGCCGATTCGTGCAGGATGTCCCAGGACAGCTGCGCCAGCGCTGCTCCGGCGCGGGTCGCGGCCCCACCGGCCATGGTGGTGGCGTTGGACTGGCGCACGGCGCGGGCTTCGATCCAGGTGGCCAGCGCGTCGCCGATCCCGGCGACGAGGAACCGGGCGGGCGCGTCGGCGACCAGCTGGGTGTCGACGAGGACCAGCGCGGGGTTGCGGTGGTAGAAGCGGTAGGACTCGAAGGAGCCGTCGGCGGTGTAGACGACCGACAGCGCCGAGCAGGGCGCGTCGGTGGAGGCGACGGTGGGGACGCTGACCACGGGCAGCCCGGTGTCGTCGCCGGCGGCCTTGGCGGTGTCGATCGGTGCGCCACCGCCGACTCCGACGATCACGTCGGCGCCCTGGGTGCGGACGGCTTCGGCGACGCGGCCGCTCTCGGCGGCGGTCGGCACTCCGCCGAACCGGTCGAACAGCACCGGCAGCCCGGCTGCGGTGAACGATGCGGTGATCGCGTTCTCGGTCAGCCCGCGCACCACGTCGTCGGCGAGCACCAGCGGGCGGGCACCGAGCTTCGCCACGTAGGAACCCAGCGAGTCCAGGGCGCCGCGGCCCTGCACGTAGCGGCCGGGCGAGATCAGCGTGCGCAGTGCTGCGGACGTGTCGGTCATGGATGGTGCCCTTCCTGCGTTCGACCCGGTGGACCGGGGTTCGCCCCGAGGGGATCGTGTGGTGCCCGCACGCGGCAACCCGCTGCTCCACATGCTGATAACGCGCTACCCGCGACGTGCCGGAGCGGAAACGCCCCGGCGGTGTCGGTGCAGGTCGCGGGTTCGGGCGAGCGTGCCGGGCCGGTCCCCGCGTGATCGGTGTCGCAGTGCGGGGCGGTTTCAGCGCCGCGGCAGGAACGCCAGGGCCCGCCGGGCGTCGGCGGTGCCGAGTTCGGCGAGGCGGGTGCGCCAGAACGCCCACCGCTCGGGGGTGAAGCCGTGGCCGCGGATCCCGCGGTCCCGCGCCAGCGGCCCGAGCCGGTCGGGTCCGCGGTCGTGGTCGGCGTACGTCCGGCGGGTGCGGGCGAACCCGGCCAGCACCGGCCCGCTGTGCTCGGCCCAGCGCAGCACCGCGGCCAGGTCCGCGGGCGGTTCGGGGTGTTCGAGGTGCTCGCGCAGCGCCCACAGGGCGTGCAGGGAGAAGTCGATGCCCGCGGTGGTCAGGCGGGCGGCGAACGCGGCCAGCGGCACGGCACCGGTGGGGTCGGCGTCGCAGGCCTCGCGCAGCTGTGCGCCGAAGCAGGGCAGGTCGGTGAACACCTCCAGCCCCCACACCCGGTCGGCGCCGGGCAGCGGGCCCAGCTCGCGCAGCGCCACCAATAGCGCGACCAGCGCGGGCTGGGTGCCGGGGCGGGTGCGGGCGGTGGTGAGCACCGGCTGCCAGGCGGCCCAGAGGATCTCGGCGGTCGCGTCCTCGCCGAGGCCTGCGGTGCTGGCGCGGCGCACCGGTGCGGCGAAGCGTTCGGCGCAGGCGGTGGGTGGTTCGTCGCCGCGCAGGTGCTCGGCGAGCAGCGCCCGGTAGTGCTCGGCGGCGGTCTCGTGATCCGCCGGGGCGACGCTACCGGCCCCGGACGTGGCGGGGGGGCGCGCGCAGCGCACGCGGGGCACCGGATCCGGTTGCGGAGCAGCGGGTCACAGGCCGCCGATGGCGATGTACTTGGTCTCCAGGAACTCGTCGATGCCGACCTTGCCGCCTTCGCGGCCCAACCCGGAGGCCTTGACCCCGCCGAACGGGGCGGCCGGGTTGCTCACCACGCCCTGGTTGAGGCCGATCATGCCGCTCTCCAGGGCTTCGGAGACGCGCAGCGCCCGGTTGAGGTCGCGGGTGTAGACGTAGGCGACCAGCCCGTACTCGGTGTCGTTGGCCTGGTCGATGGCGCTCTGCTCGTCGGTGAAGGTGCTGATGGGCGCGACCGGCCCGAAGATCTCCTCGCGGGTCATGCGCGCTTGGGCGGGCACGTTCTTGAGGACGGTCGGCGGGTAGAAGTAGCCCTCGCCGTCGTGGCGGGAGCCGCCGACGACGACCTCGGCGCCGTGCCCGACGGCGTCGTTGACGAGTTCGTCGACCTTGCCGAGCTGGGTGGCGTCGATCAGCGGGCCCACCTGCACGTCGTCGGCGACGCCGCGGCCGAGGCGCAGCGACCCCATGCGTTCGGCGAGGCGGCGGGAGAACTCGTCGGCGACGTCGGCGTGCACGTAGAACCGGTTGGCCGCGGTGCAGGCCTCGCCGATGTTGCGCATCTTGGCCTGCATGGCGCCTTCGACGGCGGTGTCGAGGTCGGCGTCGGCGAACACCAGGAACGGGGCGTTGCCGCCGAGTTCCATCGACACGTTGAGGACCTGCTCGGCGGACTGCTCGATGAGCTTGCGGCCCACCGAGGTGGAGCCGGTGAAGGAGAGCTTGCGGGCGCGCCCGTCGCGGATCATCGGTTCCATCACGGCACCGGCGCCGACGGCGGTCACCACGTTGAGCACCCCGTCGGGCAGGCCCGCTTCCTGCAGGATCTCGGCGAGCGCGAGCATCGACAGCGGCGTCTGGTGCGCGGGTTTGATCACCGAGGTGCAGCCGGCGGCGATGGCCGGGCCGATCTTGCGGGTGCCCATGGCCATCGGGAAGTTCCACGGGGTGATCAGCAGGGTGGGGCCGACGGGCTGCTGGGTGACCAGGAAGCGGCCGGTGCCGCTGGGGGCGACGGCGTAGTCGCCGCCGATGCGCACGGCTTCTTCGGCGAACCAGCGGAAGAACTCCGAGGCGTAGGTGATCTCGCCGCGCGCTTCGGGTAGCGGTTTGCCCATTTCCAGGGTCATCAGCAGGGCGAGGTCCTCATGGCGCTGCTGGATGAGCTCGTAAGCGCGGCGCAGGATCTCCCCGCGTTCCCGCGGCGGGTGCTTGGCCCAGGTGGCCTGGGCTTCGTGCGCGGCGGCGAGGGCGGCGATGCCGTCTTCGGGGCTGGCGTCGGCGACCGAGCACAGCGCGCGCCCGGTGGAGGGGTCTTCGACCTGGTAGGTGCGGTCGCCGGTGGCCGCGCGCCACTTGCCGCCGATGAGCAGCTGCTTGGGGGCGGCGTCGACGACGGCGGCCTCTCGGGACTCGGTGCCTGCGGGGGAGCTGCTGGAGGTGCTCATCTCTGTTCTGCGGGCCTTCCGTGTCGGCGGGTGGACATGACGCAGCCGTGATGGTTGCATGTCCCTCGCGATTGTCAACAATCCTACATTGCTTGGAGTCGGACATGGCTGAGCTCTCGCCGGCGTTGAAGCAGGCGACACCAGTGCTGGCCGCCCGCGGGGAGGGCGTCTACCTCTACGACGAGGACGACCGCCGCTACCTCGACTTCACCGCCGGCATCGGCGTCACCAGCACCGGACACTGCCACCCCCGCGTGGTCGAAGCAGCGCAGCGCCAGGTGGGCACTCTGATCCACGGCCAGTACACGACGGTCATGCACCGGCCGCTGCTCCAGCTGACCGAACGCCTCGGCGAGGTGCTGCCCGCCGGGCTGGACCGGATGTTCTACGTCAACTCCGGCAGCGAAGCAGTGGAGGCCTCGGTGCGGCTGGCCCGCCAGGCCACCGGGCGCCAGACCATCGTCGCCTTCCACGGCGGGTTCCACGGCCGCACCATGGGCGCCGGGGCCCTGACCACCTCCGGGATGAAGGTGCGCGCCGGGATCGGGCCGATGATGCCGGGCGTGGCGTTCAGCCCGTTCCCCGAGACCTACCGGCACGGCTGGTCGGAGGCCGAAGCGGTGCGCTTCGCCCTCGCCGAACTCGACCAGCTGCTGCTGACGGTGACCTCCCCGAAGGACACCGCCGCGTTCATCGTCGAGCCCGTCCTCGGCGAAGGCGGCTACATCCCCACGCCCCCGGAATTCCTCGAAGGGCTGCGCGAACGCGCCGACCACCACGGCATCCTGCTCATCGCCGACGAGGTGCAGACCGGTGTCGGGCGCACCGGGAAGTTCTGGGGCCACCAGCACTCCACCATCACACCCGACATCCTGATCACCGCCAAGGGCATCGCCAGCGGCTTCCCCATCTCCGGCATCGCCGCCTCCGCCGAACTGATGGGCAAGGCGTGGCCCGGTTCGCAGGGCGGCACCTACGGCGGCAACGCGGTCGCCGCGGCCGCCGCCCTGGCCACCCTGGACGTGGTGCGCGACGAGCACCTCGTGGACAACTCCGCCGAACAGGGCGCCCGCCTGCAGGAAGGGCTGCGCAAGGTCGCCGCCGAACACCCCGTCATCGGCGAGGTCCGCGGCCGCGGCCTCATGATCGGCAACGAGTTCACCACGCCGGACGGCGCACCCGACACCGCCACCGCCACCCGCGCGCACGCCGCCGCCGCCGAACGGGGCCTGCTGCTGTTGACCTGCGGTCCCGCGGGCAACGTGGTGCGGATGATTCCGCCGCTGATCGTCACCGCCGAACAGGTCGACGACGGCGTCGCCCTGTGGTCGGAGGCGGTGTCGGCGGCCGTCAACGGCTGAGCACCGTCGAGGGGCGGGGGGGGGGGGGGGGGGGGGCCGCCCCCCCCGGGGGGGGGGGGGCGCCGCCCCGCCCCCCCCCGGCCCGCCCCCCCCCCCCCCCCGCGCCGGCGGGCGGGG
>NZ_JAIUJZ010000206.1:0-1496 GCF_020176775.1 Saccharopolyspora sp. 6M | reverse complement strand
GTTTGTTTGGTGGTGTGTTGTTGCTTTGATGGCCTGGGGGCAGGGGGGGGGGGGGGGGGGGGGGGGGCGCCCCCCCCCCCCCCCCCGCTGCTGCGTTCGGCCGCCGCCGCTCCCGCCGATGCCGCGCACCCGCTACCCCCAGGCGGTTCCGGACGGGTGGTTTCCATACCGTTGCGGTAGCGGTGTGCCGGTCGCCACGGTGCTTCTGGGATGCTGCACCGCACAGGTCGGCACGGAGCGTGCTGGCGAGTCGACTCCGCAGGTGTGAAGGTCATGAGTGATTGGTCGGCGAATCCGCCGAGGGGCCGACGGCCGCAGCAGGGCGGCTACGACTACTACGCCCGCAACCGCGGCGGCGGTGGCGCACCGCCGCAACCACCGCCGACCCGGCGGGCCGGGCCGCCGCCCCCACCGCCGCGTCGGCGCAAGCGGATGGGCTGGGGCAAGCGCAGCGGCATCGCCGTGCTGGTGCTGCTGCTGGTCGTGGTCGGGTTCGGCATCTACGTCGACAGCGTCCTGCAGCGCACCGAAGCCCTCGAGTACGACGGGCGCATCGCCGACACCCCCGGCACCAACTGGCTGCTGGTGGGCTCCGACAGCCGCGAAGGCCTCGACGAGGCCCAGCGCGAGGAGCTCTCGGCCGGGGATGCCGCCGGGCGCCGCACCGACTCGATGATGCTGGTGCACATCCCCACCGGCGGCGGGAAGCCCGCGCTGATCAGCCTGCCCCGCGACTCCTACGTCCCGATCCCCGGGCACGGAAAGGACCGGCTCAACGCCGCGTTCTCCATCGGTGGCCCGCAGCTGCTGGCCCAGACCGTGGAGACGGTCACCGACGTGCACGTCGACCACTACGCCGAGATCGGGTTCGGCGGGTTCTCCGAGCTGGTCGACGCCGTCGGCGGCGTGGACATGTGCCTGGACGAGCCGATGGACGACGACATGGCCAACGTGCACCTGGCGGCGGGCTGCCAGGAGCTCGACGGGCCGCAGGCGCTCGGGTTCGTCCGCGCCCGCTACTCCCTCGACGGCGGCGACCTGGAACGCGCGGAGAACCAGCGCAAGCTGCTGGGCGCGCTGACCGACAAGGCGATGGGCCCGGCGACGCTGCTCAACCCGTTCCGGCTGGTGCCGCTGGCCAACGCGGCGGGCACCACGTTCCTGCTCAACGACTCCGATCACGTCTGGCACCTGTTCTGGCTGGTCAAGGCACTCGGTGATGTCAGCGGCGGCAACGGGATCACCACCAGCGTCCCGTTCGGGGACTTCGTGCGCACCGACAGCGGCCAGTCGGTCATCAAGTGGGACAGCGCGAACGCCTCGCGCCTGTTCGGGGCGATCGCCGCGAACGAACCGATCCCGGACGACCTCGTCGGACCCTGATCGCGGCGGGCGCGCACGACGGAGGGGGGGGGGCGCCCCCCCGGCCCCCCCCCCCCCGGCGGGCCCCGGGGGGGGGGCAAACCGCACCCCGGCCCCGGCCCCCCGGTGCCCCG
>NZ_JAIUJZ010000205.1:0-8666 GCF_020176775.1 Saccharopolyspora sp. 6M | reverse complement strand
CCCGGCTGGGGGGGCTCGCCCCGCCTCCCGCCGCCGCCGGCCCCCGGCGCCCCCCCGTTCGGGCCGGCCGGCGGGCGGGCCCCCCCCCCACCCCCGCCCCCCCCCCCCCCCCCCCCCCCCCCCTCCGCTGCGTCCCGGGGGCCGCTCACATCGCGAACCGCTCCAGCTGCCCCGGGTTCCCGTTGAAGGTGTTCTGATCGCCCGGGAACACCCCGGCGTTGTCGAACTGCCAGATCGCCTGGTAGTCCCAGCCCGCGGGAAGCGGCCCCATCTCCGGGGCGAACCGGGCCAGCCACAGCGGGTTGTTCGCCGCGAAGTCCGGATTCGCCCCCGTGCACTGGTCCCACCAGCGGGTGGTGGTGTAGATCGTGGGGAACCGCCCGGTGCGGGCCTGGTAGGTGCCGCTGAAGTCGGCGATCCACCCCGACATCTGCTCCGGGGACAGGCCGTAGCACTCGTCGCCGTACGGGTTCGACTCGATGTCCAGCGCCCCCGGCAACGTCCGCCCGTCCGGCACCCACCCGCCGCCGTGGTCGACGAAGTAGTGCGCCTGCTCGGCGCCGGTGGAGCTGTCGGGCAACCCGAAGTGGTAGGCGCCGCGGATCATGCCCGCCGCCCGCGAACCCTCGTACTGCTGCGGATAGCTGTCGCTGGTGAACCCGATGCCCTCGGTGGCCTTGACGTAGGCGAACCGGGCGCCGTCGGCGAACGCGCGCGGCCAGTCCACCGCACCCTGGTGGCCGCTGACGTCCATGCCCGCCACTCCAGGGCCCCGCAGCTGCGGACCGGACCGGTCGGTGTCCTCGGTGGCGGAACGGCCCACGCTGTAACCGGCCCACGCCCCGTCCGGGTCGGCGCGGTCCAGGCGCGGCGCCGCGTCCGCGCCGTCGGCGCGCGCGGGCAGGGCGGGGGACACGATCGCGGCCAGCAGCGCACCGGTCAACGCGGCAGTCAGCCCGTGGCGCAGCCGGCGGCTCCGGGACGGGCGGGGATGTCGGGGAACGGGCACGGCGGTTCGCCTCCTAGGTGCGGGACGTCCGGTCGGCGCACGGCCGGCCGCCACCGTCGGTGATCGACCGGGTCGAAGATCGTGCGGGCGGAGGATAACCGCTTGATCGCGAACCCGCCCGATCTCAGTCGCCCGACCGTGACCCGAGCGCAGCGGAGTGGATATTCGCCGCCGCGTCGGGTACCTGTCGGGCCATGGCAGAACGAACCCACGGCCCCGGGGGGCCCCCCCCCCCCGGGGGGCGCCCCCCCCCCCCCCCCCCCCCCCCCCCCCCGGGGGCCCCCCCCCCCCCCCGGGCCCGCGCGGGCCCCCGGGGGGGCGCGGGGGGGGGCCCCCCCCCCCGCCCCCGCGGCCGCCCGGGCGGCCCCCGCCCCCCCCCCCCCCCCCCCCCGGGGCCCCCCCCCCGGGCGGGGCCCCCCCCCCCCCCCCCCCCCCCCCCCCGCGACCGGGGGCCGCAGCAGCACTCCGGGCCGCGCGATGCCGCCGGGCTGCGCTCGGTGCTGCGCGACCTGCACGGCGCCGGCTACGGCCGCTACAAGACGCTGACCGGGGACTGGTCGTTCGACGGGTTCGACCTGGAAGTGCAGCGCGTCCAACCCGACCCCTACGCCCCGGCCAGCCGCTGCGAGGTGCGGGTGCATCCCGGGACCGCGGGCCTGCCCGAGCAGCTGCGCTCCACCCCGGTGCGGGCGCGGGCGGTCGCGGGATTCCTGGTGCGCGCCGCCGAGCACCGGTTGCGCGACAGCGGGCTGCGCGTCGACGCCGGCCGCCAGCAGGTCCTCGACCGCAGCTCCTGCCAGCTGCTGCCCGGCGGCGGGGTGCGGCTGCGGCTGGGCATCGACCTGCCGGGGCGCGGGCGCAGCATCGACGGCCGCGCCGCCGAACGCGCCCTGTGCGACCGGGTGCCGGACGTGGTGGAGGCGGCGTTGCGCTACGCCACCGCCGAGCAGGATCGGCTGCGGGAGTTCGTGGAGTCGGTGGAGGACACCGACGCGCTGCGCGAGGAGCTCGCCGCCCGCGACCTGGTGGCGTTCGTCGCCGACGGCGCGGTGCTGCCGCGGCGCAGCGGTGTCGACGAACGCCCCCTGCCCGGCGCGGTGCCGTTCCGCTCACCGGAGTCGATGCGGGTGTCGGTGACCCTGCCCAACCGGGGTGAGGTGACCGGCATGGGCATCGGGGAGGGCATCACCCTCGTCGTCGGCGGCGGGTTCCACGGCAAGTCCACGCTGCTGCGCGCCCTGGAGAACGGCGTGTACGACCACGTGCCCGGCGACGGGCGCGAACTGGTCGTCAGCCGCGAGGACACGGTGAAGGTCCGCGCCGAGGACGGGCGCCGGGTGCACCGGGTGGACGTGAGCCCGTTCGTGAGCCACCTGCCGACCGGTGCCGACACCGCGGACTTCTCCACCGACAACGCCTCCGGTTCGACCTCGCAGGCCGCGGCGATCGTGGAGTCGGTGGAGGCCGGGGCGGGGGTGCTGCTGGTGGACGAGGACACCGCGGCCACGAACCTGATGATCCGGGACGCGCGGATGCAGGCGCTGGTGGCCAAGGAGTCCGAGCCGCTGACGCCGTTCCTGGACCTGATCCGGCCGCTGTCGCGGTCCCGCGGGGTTTCCACGGTGCTGGTGATGGGCGGGTCGGGCGACTACATGGACGTCGCCGACCGGGTGCTGATGATGGACTCCTACCAGGCGCGGGAGGTCACCGACCGGGCCAGGGCGCTGGCGGCGACCCCGACCGGGCGCAGCCGGGAGGCCGAGGAGTTCCCGCCGGTGCGCGCCCGCATCCCCGCACCGTCCTCGATCGAGGGGCAGCGGCCGAAGGTGCGGGCCCGCGGCACCGATGCGCTGACGCTGGGGGAGTCGACGGTGGAGTTGCGGGCCGTCGAGCAGCTGGTGGATCCCAGCCAGGTCACCGGCATCGGGTTGGCGCTGGTGACGTGCGTGCGGTCGGGCCTGCTGGACGGGACGCGCACGGTGGCCGAGGTCCTCGACGGGTTCGGGCAGCGGGTCGCCGAGCGCGGCGTGGCCGGGGTGGACGAGCGGTACGCAGGTGATTTCGCGGTGCCGCGCCGGTTCGAGCTGGCCGCGGCGCTCAACCGGTTGCGGACGTTGCGGGTGGCGGCGTTCCGGGACTGATCGGTGGGAACCGGGTTTCCCGCCGGGCCCGCGGCGGGCACACGGTGGTGGCAGGGTCGCCTCGGGAACGGAGGTTCGACGATGCCGGGGCTCGGTGGGGCAGGGCGCTTCCGGGACCGCGAGCACGCGGGTGAGGTGCTCGCCGAGCAGCTCGCGCAGCAGCGATGGGTGCGGCCGGTGGTGCTGGGCCTGGCCCGTGGCGGGGTGCCGGTGGCGGCGCGGGTCGCCGAGCGGTTGGGGGCGCCGCTGCGGGTGGCGGTGGCCCGCAAGATCGGTGCTCCCGGGCAGCCGGAGCTGGCGTTGGGCGCGGTGACCGCGCACGGCCCGCCGAGCTACGACGAGCGGTTGCTGCGGTCGTTCCGGGTGGCGGAGTCGGCGTTGGCCGAGGCGTGCGAGCGGGAGCGGGCCGCCGCGCGGGCCCGCGAGGAGCGTTTCGGCGGGGGCCGGGCACCGCAGGTCGGCGGGCGGGACGTGCTGCTGGTCGACGACGGGTTGGCGACGGGGGCGACGGCGCGGGCCGCGGTGCGGATGGTGCGGGAGTCCGCGCCGCGGTCGGTGGTGCTGGCGGTGCCGGTGGGTGCTCCGGACGCTGTGGAGGCGTTGCGGGCGGAGGCCGACGAGGTGGTGTGCGTGCTGCGGCCGGTGGATTTCAGCGCGGTGGGGCAGTGGTACGGGAGCTTCGCGGCGACCACCGACGAGCAGGTGGCGCGGCTGCTGGGGTCGTCTTCCTGACCGGTCACCTGTGGTGACGGCGCCGCGGTGGCCGGTGGTCCGCGTCCGTCCCACATCCCAAGAGCATGCGTTGCGGAATGCGCAACCCAGGCGTGGGGTTGTGCGGGAAACGGGTTGTTTCCGAGAACTTTCGCCCCGAAGGTGTGGTCTCCACCGGTTCCGTGGGGTTGGCTGAGCTGTTATGACCCTTCCCGCGCACTCCGATCACCCAGCGGCGCCGACGCAGCGGCGCGCCGCCGGCAGGCGGCCCGGGGTCGACGACGGCGGCTACACCGCGGAGGTCGCCCTCCAGGTCGGCGAAGCCGCCCGGGTCCTCGGGGAACGGCTCGGCGACCCGGCCATGCCGCACTCGGTCGCCGACCTCGAACTCGCCACCCGCGGTTTCGCCGCCACCGCCGAAGGCATGGCCGCCGGCGTCGCGGGCGTCACCGAATGGCTGCGCGCCACCGGGCACGCCGGGGCCCTGTCCGGGCACGCCAGCGTCGTGGCCGAACGCCTCGTGCACGTCAGCCGCGAACTGACCCGGCTCGCGGACGCGGTGGACGCCGCCGAACGTTCCGCCTGACCGCGCGGCGCCGGTCAGCCCTCGGGTTCGTCGCCCGGTGCCGGGGGCTCGGGCCGCAGCGCGGCCGGGTCGTCGTCGGCGGGCGGTTCGGCGTCGAGCTCCTCCTGGGCGCGGGTGGGGTGGTTGCCCTGCAGGAGTCCGCGCACGTCCTGCTCCAGCGCGTCGTCCTGCGCGGGTCCGTGCTTGTCGCTGCCGCGTTGCATCGGCGCTCACCTTCCTTCATCGGGGGTCCCTCGCCTACCCGTCGTCCGGGTGGTCGAATCCCGCCGCCCGGGAGGCGTATCCCACGATCACCGAAGTTAGGCACGCTAACGAACTAGTGTGGGGTGACGTGACCGCACACGACGTCCAGGAGACCGGCACCGACCGAGCACTGCCGCGCAGCTTCGTGCTGACCATCGCCGCAGGCACCGTGCTGCAAGCGCTCAACGCCTCCACCATGGCCGTCGCCCTCGTCGACATCCGGCAGCAGTTCCACGCCGGCGCGGCCGCGTCCTGGCTGATCTCCGGGCTGTACCTGGCCACCGCCATCGGCTCGCCCACCGCGGGGCGCCTGGCCGACCGCATCGGCGCCCGCCGGGTGTTCACCACCTCCCTCGTGCTCACCGTGCTCAGCTCCCTGCTCGCCCCGCTCGCACCCGACCTCGGCTGGCTGATCGCGCTGCGCATCCTGCTGGGCCTGGGCACCTGTGCGGCGTTCCCCGCTGGAGTCGCGATGCTGCGCGCCGAAGCCGACCGCCGCGGCACCGCCCTGCCCGCGGGGGCGCTGAGCGCCCTGGCCATCGGCGGACAGGTCATGATCGCCTTCGGCCCCGTCGTCGGCGGACTGCTGGTGTCCTGGCAGGGCTGGCAATCGATCTTCCTGATCAACGTGCCCCTCGGCCTCGCCGTCGGCCTCGCAGCCTGGCGCCACCTGCCCGCCGACCCGCCCCGGCCACCCACCAGCACCACCGCCGTGCTGAGCGGCCTCGACCTGCCCGGCGCCGCCCTGTTCACCGGCTGCATCGCCGTGCTCATGCTGTTCCTGCTGTCGCTGGCCGAACAACCCCGCTGGTGGCTGCTCGGACTGCTGGCCGTGCTCGTCGCCGCGTTCACCACCTGGGAACTGCGGGTGCCCGACCCGTTCGCCGACGTGCGGATGCTCGCCCGCAACCGGCCGCTGACCGGCACCTACCTGCGCACCGCGCTGACCTACGTCGCCTTCTACACCGTCTTCTACGGCTACCCGATGTGGCTGCAGAACGCCCGCGGCCTCAGCCCCGACCAGGCAGGGCTGGTCGTGCTGCCCATCGCGCTGCTGGCGATGGCCTCGGTGGCCGTGGCCGGGCGCGTCATCCGCCGCCGCGGGCACCGGCCCGTGCTGCTGGTCGGGTCGGTGGCGCTGCTGGCCGGCGGGTTCGGGCTGACCTTCCTGCACTCCGCCAGCGACCTGGTGCCGCTGCTCGGCGTCGCCGCCCTGCTCGGCCTGCCCAACGGGTTCAACAACATCGGCAACCAAGCCGCCCTCTACCAACAGGCCGACGCCGCCGACGCCGGCATGGCCTCCGGGCTCTACCGCACCTCCCAGTACGTCGGCGCCAACATCGCCGCCGCCGTCATCGAACTCGGCTTCGCCGGACCGGCCGCTGACGCCGGACTGCACCGGCTCGGTACCGTCGTAGCCGTGATCAGCGCCGTGCTGCTGGCAGGAGCGCTGCGGGAACGGCTCGCCACCGGGCGCCGCGCGGGCGGTGCGTTCCCGACCCAGAAGAGTTGATCACTATGGTGGCGTGGTGCGGGCACGACCGGTGCCCGCCGCGGCAGGAGGTGCACCAGTGGATCGGGGCAGTGCAGGCGATGCGTCGGCCGCATTCGATTCGCTGCTCAACAGCCTCGTCGAAGGCGGCGGCGAGCAGCGCCGCACCGAACACGGCCCCGGCGGCCTCGGCCTGGCCAACCTCCTCGACCCCGAAGCCCACGACGTGGTCTCCAAAGCCATCCACGCCACCGTCGACTGGGGCAGCCGCGAACTCGACAGCACCCACCTGCTGTGGGCGGTCACCCAGGTCGACTCCACCGCCCGCATGCTCGCCGACTCCGGTGTCCGCGTCACCGACCTCGCCACCGGCGTGCGCACCGTCGCTGGCACCGTCGACGCCGTCGCCGGCGGACCGCGCCGCGCCCCCGTGCTGTCGTCCTCCGCGCGCCGCGCCCTGCTCGGCGCCCACCAGCAGGCCCTCGGCGAAGGAGCCGAAGTCGTCGGCGCCCGCCACGTGCTGCTGGGCCTGGCCCACGACCCCGAATCCGTCGCGGGGCGCGCCCTGGCCCGCGCCATGGAAGGCGGCGAACGACCCCGCGGCACCCGCAGCGGCCCCGGCTCGCTGAGCGCCACCCCGCGCCTGGACGAGTTCGGCCTCGACATGACCGAACTCGCCCGCAACGGCGCCTTCGACCCCGTCATCGGCCGCGACGAGGAGATCGACCAGGCCATCGAAGTCCTCGGCCGCCGCGCCAAGAACAACCCGGTGTTCATCGGCGACCCCGGCGTCGGCAAGACCGCCCTGGTCGAAGGCCTCGCCCAGCGCATCGTCGACCACGACGTGCCCTGGCCCCTGGCCGGCAAGCGCCTCGTGTCCCTGGACCTGGCGGGCATGGTCGCCGGCGCGAAGTTCCGCGGCGAATTCGAACAGCGCTTCCGCGACGTGCTCACCGAACTGCGCACCCACCGCGACGACGTCGTCGTGTTCATCGACGAGATGCACAGCATCGTCGGCGCGGGCGCGGGGGAGGGCTCCATGGACGCGGGCACCATGCTCAAACCCGCCCTCGCCCGCGGCGAACTGCACCTGATCGGCGCCACCACCGTCGAGGAGTACCGCAAGCACGTCGAGAAGGACCCGGCGCTGGAACGCCGCTTCCAACCCGTCCTGGTACCCGAACCGTCCGTCGAGGACACCATCCGCGTCCTCCACGGCGTCGCCGAGAAGTACCGCCGCCACCACCACGTCCGCATCGCCCCCGACGCCCTCGACGCCGCCGCCCGCCTCGCCGACCGCTACCTCACCGACCGGTTCCTGCCGGACAAGGCCTTCGACCTGCTCGACCAAGCCTGCTCCCGGGTGCGGATGCGCCGCGGCGGCACCTCCTGGGCCGCCGAACCGCTGGTCGAAGCCACCGACGTCGCCGACGTCGTCGCCCGCCGCACCGGCATCCCCGTCGCCGAAGTCTCCGACCAGGACCGGCGCCGCCTGCTCGACCTCGAACAGCGCCTCACCGAACGCGTCGTCGGCCAGCCCGTCGCGGTGCGCTCCGTGGCCGAAGCCGTTCGCCGCGCCCACGCCGGGCTCGCCGACCCCGACCGGCCCATCGGCAGCTTCCTGTTCCTCGGCCCCACCGGTGTCGGCAAGACCGAACTCGCCCGCGCCCTCTCCCGCGCCCTGTTCGGCGACGCCGACCGCATGGCCCGCTTCGACATGGGCGAGTTCCAGGACAAGCACACCGTCTCCCGCCTCATCGGCGCCCCACCCGGCTACGTCGGCTACGAGGAAGCCGGGCAGCTCACCGAACGCATCCGCCGCCAGCCCTACTCGGTCGTGCTGCTCGACGAAGTCGAAAAAGCCCACCCCGACGTGTTCAACACGCTGCTGCAGGTCCTCGACGCCGGACGCCTCACCGACTCCCAAGGCCGCGCCGTCGACTTCCGCAACACCGTGATCATCATGACCTCCAACATCGGCGCCGACCGCATCCTCGACTCCACCGCACCCGCCGACGAACTCGCCGACGCGCTCCTCGACGACCTGCGCGGGTTCTTCCGCCCCGAATTCCTCAACCGCATCGACGAGGTCACCGTCTTCCAAGCCCTCGGCGACCGCGAACTCGCCGAGATCACCTCGCTGCTGCTGGAACGCACCGCCGCGCAGCTGCGCGAACAAGGCATCCGCATGGAGGTCTCCGCCGCCGCCATGGCCTGGCTGGCCGAACGCGGCGCAGGCGGCGAATTCGGCGCCCGCCCGCTGCGGCGCACCATCCAGCGCCACCTCGACACCCGGCTCGCGTCCCTGCTGCTGGAAGGGTCCCTCACCGTCGGGGGAGACGTGCTCGTCGACGTCCTCGGCGGCGAACTGTCCCTGCACGTCTCCGCCGCCCGTCCCGGACCCGCAGGCGGCCGCCACGCCGCACCCGCCCACCGCCGCACCAGCGCCCCCGCCTGACCCGGCGGGCAGCGCGCCGAGCCGGA